>CAIRCR010000310.1 GCA_903877065.1 uncultured Pseudomonadota bacterium | reverse complement strand
TTTGCTTGCCCAAACATTTCTACATCAATCCAGCTCTCCGCTCCGCAAATTAAGCCACATAGCGTGACAAAAAGAATTTCTGCCATCGGATACAATTTCCGATGTTTTCTTCTTGGGTCTTCTAATTTTCCAAAAACATCTAAAAATCCGCTTTCAATTTCCATTTTTAATAACCGTAAATTCCGTTATTTTGACAGATTTTTTTTAATGAGGTAGCCGCACGGTGTTGGGGATTAGCTTGTTTATCAATCGTTATGAATAACGTTCAAAATAGGCGTAAATTAACAAATACGCGGTAACTGTTCACCACTCAATAAGGTCAATTGCCGATTCACCCCCATTGAGGTTTGTAAAATCACCGGGCCATTTTTATCAACATTCGTGACCGTTCCAATTTGCCGCGCCTGTGAACCGAGTGAATGTTGACGCAATAATGCCAATGTTTTTTCAGAATCTTCATGGGCAACAAACAACACAAAACACGCTTCATTTGCCACATAAAGCGGATCAAAACCTAAAATATCACACGCACTTTGCACGTCGTCATGAATCGGAATGGCTGTTTCTTGAATCTCAAAACGGTGTTCTGATGTTGTCGCTAATTCGAGCAAACCACTCGCTAAACCACCGCGTGTTAAATCACGCAAACAATGTAAATCGATATTTTCTGCCACAAGTTTGTGAACCAAACCTGACAAATCGGCACAATCGCTTTCAATTTGACTTTCAAACGCCACACCTTCACGCACCAGCATAATCGCCATGCCGTGCCTTGCAATGTCGCTGTTAATAATAATATGGTCGCCAACGTGAATACGTTGCGGTGAAATTTGCACGTTTGACGCAACAACACCAATTCCTGCTGTGTTGATATAAATTCCGTCGCCTTTTCCCTGATCAACAACTTTCGTATCACCCGTAACAATTGACACGCCAGCGGCTTGTGCTGTTTCTTGCATTGATTGCAAAATGATCTTCAAATCAGAAATTGCAAAACCTTCTTCCAAAATTAAACCACAACTCAAATACAACGGTTTCGCGCCACTCATTGCTAAATCATTCAACGTGCCGCACACGGCTAATTTTCCAATGTCGCCGCCTGCAAAAAATACAGGATTGATGACATACGAATCGGTTGTAAAAGCTAATTTTTGATCGCCAATTGTAAACACCGCACAATCTTGTTTTTGTTGTAACAACGCATTATTAAAAATCGGTTGCACGGTCGAATCTAAAAGTTGTTGCATTAACCGTCCGCCGCCACCATGAGCAAGCACGATTTGTTCATAATGCAATGGCGTTGGGCAACTGAGTGTGAAATTTGTCATGAATATATCGTGTTAAGAAATGGGGGATTTGGAGGTTTTTTAAAGGCAGGAATCAAAACTAAATTCCTGCCAAATTTGAAAATATCTAATGAACAACTGACGTGTAAAGATTATTGAACATTCGTACGACAACAAACAGCATTGTTTTAGATAAATCTAACAGCGAATCATGGTAATTATCGCCTGATTCAGCGGCAAAATTATCAATCGACATATTCATAAATTCCACCAAATCAGTTTGAATAAATTCGCCGTCTTTGGGTTTGAAGAAGTCTTCACGCATTTTTTTAGCCGCTTTTTCACTGATATTACTCGATGCTAGTAATGGAGCGAGTTCTTTATCTAGCAACATGGCTTGGCTTTCCATCCAGGAAGTATTCGCTTCAAATTTTGGCATTTTTCCGAATACTTTCGTATAAACGCATAACACGTCAAAACATAAATCTGCAAAATACTGTGCAAGATGTTGATATTTTTGTTCGCTATCTTGATTGTCGATAACGGACGGAAAAACACTAAATAATGTTGATGAAAACATCGGCTGATCAATTTCAAATTGAATCAAAATACGTTTGCCTGTTTCTTCATCAACGCCACGCGCATATTCCAAGGCTTCATAAAGTTCGCGTCCAGTAAGTTCGTGCATAACAGTCCTAAGTTAAATAATTAAAGAGGCAAATTAAACCATTGCCGCGACGATTGCGTTACCCATTTCAACTGTTCCAGCCTTGGTATTAGGATTCAAATCGGGCGTAACGTTAACGCCTTCTTCGACGACTTTTTCGACAGCAGTTTGAATGCTATTCGCCGCGTCGTGTTCACCTAAATGATGCAACATCATAACGCCAGCCATAATAACAGCCGTTGGATTTGCTTTATTTTGCCCTGTAATGTCAGGCGCACTGCCGTGAACGGCTTCAAATAATGCAGCATCTTTGCCGATATTTGCACCCGCAATTAAGCCTAATCCACCCACCAAACCTGCCGTTAAATCGGACAAAATATCGCCAAACATATTAGTTGCCACGACAACATCAAATTGTTGTGGATTCATCACCATGTGCATACACGCCGCGTCAATGATTTTTTCATCGAGTTCAATATTGGGGTAACGTGCGGCGGTTTCGCGTGCAACATCTAAAAATAAACCTTGCGAGTATTTCAAAATGTTTGCTTTATGACAAACCGTGACTTTTTTGCGTTGATTATCCTGAGCATATTTGAATGCGTAATCCATAATGCGTTCCGAAGCTAAGCGAGTGACTACAGCAATACTTTCGGCAATATCTTTTTTAGGTGTTAAATAATGTTCCAAACCCGCATAAAGTCCTTCTGTATTTTCACGCACAATAACAATATCAACGTTTTCAAAGCGTGTTGATACACCTTTCCAGCTTTTTGCTGGACGCACATTGGCATATAAATCGTATTTTTGACGCAATGCGACGTTAATACTTCTAAAACCCGCGCCAATCGGTGTAGTCAAAGGTCCTTTGAATGCTAATCGCGTGCGGTCAATTGATTGCAAGGTTTCTTCAGGAATGGGGGTGTTAAAAAGCTGGAACGCACCTAATCCCGCGTGAGTTTCTTCCCAGTTAATTTTTGCGCCAGAAGCGTTAATGATTTTTACCGCTTCATTCATAATCGAGGGACCAATTCCATCGCCTTTAATGAGAGTTACACTGTGCATAAAAATTCCTAAATGATTTACATGATAATAAAAATATAGCTTGAGCTGGTATTTACACCAACCGAGCCACTGAAATGGATAGATTAAAAAGTAGTCTTAAACAATCGTATATTACAAAAGTAGGAACGATATGTTGATTTTAAACTTCCTCGTTATTTTACGAGAAATTTTGACTCAAAACTTACCTAATTTTCTAAAATACCGCCTGTGGGTAAGAGCCCAATTGCTTGAACATTGACACTTTTGTTTTCAAAGCGGCTAAGGCTTGAGCGACATTGGTATCGTCACTGTGTCCAACAATATCAATGAAAAATACATAATCCCAAAGCCCTTGTCGTGAAGGACGAGATTCAATGCTTAACATATCAACATTGGCAGTGGCAAACGATTCGAGCATTTGATACAACGCACCTGCTTGATTTTTAGTTGAAACCACGAATGTTGTTTTGTCGTGACTAGTTGGTGTTGCGGTTTGTTTGCCGATGATAATAAAACGTGTGGTGTTGTTGGAATCGTCCTCGATGTTAGCGTTTAAAATAGGTAGTTTGTAAATGTCAGCGGCGATAACACCCGCAATTGCGGCGGCGTTTGGATTTTCCGCAACTAATTGCGCGGCTTGAGCATTACTGCTAACAGACGTTTGTTGTGCATTCGGTAAATTTGTTTCTAACCATTGTCGGCATTGCGCTAGAGATTGTGCGTGCGAAAAAATATCAGTAATTTCATTTAATGCTTTCGCGTGTGTGAGCAAATTTTGTTGCACACGAATTTCAACTTCACCACAAATTTGCAATGTTGATGTGAGTAATCGGTCGAGAGTGTGACTGATTACGCCTTCTGTGGAATTTTGAATTGGAACAACACCAAATGCACAACTGTCATTTTCCACTGCGTCAAACACGGCGCTAATCGTCGCGGCTGGAACGGTATGCACGGCATGACCAAAATGTTTGAAAGCGGCTTGTTGCGTGAACGTACCTTCAGGTCCTAAAAACGCCACGTCTAAAGGTTTTTCTAATGCTAAACACGCCGACATCAATTCACGAAAAAAACGCATCGCCGTTTCATTCGACAATGGTCCCGTATTTAATTCTTGAATCCGTCGTAATACAAGTGATTCACGGTCAGGGCGATAAAATGAACCGTTTTCACCTTGAGCGAGTTTTGTTTTTGCAACCTCTTCAGCGTAACGAGCGCGTTGATTTATGAGCTGTAAAATTTGTGTATCAACGGCATCAATTTTTTCTCTTAATTCTGCCAACGGGGTAATTGAAGTTTGAACCATGAGGAATCCTTTTGTTAGCGTTTAAAAACGGCACTTACAGGCGAAAAGATACCATATTTACCCGATTGGCGCGACATCAGCACGATGTTGATTCCATTACGCCAATCAAAACTTACACTGCCCTCATGCCCATAATTTGTGGTGACGGTATCTGAACTTAATCGTGTTTTCATGACATATCTCCAAAAGTTTCTACGGTAGATTCTAATTTTGCATTGCACTATTCATGGATTACGGCATATTATCGAGACGCAAGAAAACTAATTTTCGGAGAAAAATCATGGTTTTAATTCGTCAACCAGCGGTCGCTGGAACATTTTACCCCGCGAATCCAGAAGTATTGCAAAAGATGATTAACACTTTTTTGGACGCAATTCAAAGTATCACTAAAGTTCCCAAAGCCATAATCGTTCCTCATGCGGGTTATATTTATTCAGGTGAAATTGCTGCCACTGCTTACTCTCGATTGAAAGCAGGTGCTGACAAAATTCAGCGCGTGGTTATTGTTGCACCGTCACATCACGTTGCTTTTGAAGGTTTAGCAGTTTCTCAGGCTGATTTTTTCAACACGCCGCTTGGCGATATTCCCCTCAATAAAACCGCCATTCAAACTTTACTCACACTGCCATTTGTCAGTTATAGCGACGAAGCACACGCTTCAGAACACAGTTTAGAAGTTCAATTGCCATTTTTACAAACTGTGCTGAACGTTTTCACGCTAATTCCGATTGTTGTGGGTGATGCAACCGCCGCGCAAGTGTCGCAAGTGTTGGAATTGTTTTACGACGATGAAGATACGTTGATTGTGATTAGTTCAGATTTAAGTCATTTCCACGATTACGCAACGGCGCAACGATTGGATTCAGAAACCAGTCGTAAAATCGAAAATTTAGATTATCAACATTTAAACTACGATTCGGCTTGTGGTCGAATTGGTGTAAGCGGTTTATTAGTCTTAGCACAAAAAAAATCCCGCCAAGTTCAAACTATCGACTTGAGAAATTCAGGCGACACAGCGGGCGACAAGTCACGAGTTGTGGGGTACGGAGCTTATGTCATTGACTAATCAACAACAGCAATTGCTGTTAAATCTTGCAAAAGAATCTATCAAGTACGGTTTGGTTTACGGTGAATCGTTGCCCGTAGATACAAAAAATTACTCAGTAAAATTACGCGAAATTCGAGGTGTGTTCGTGACGCTAGAAATTGATAAACAGTTGCGTGGCTGTATCGGAACATTGGAAGCGTTGAATCCGATAGTTGTGGACGTTGCAAAAAATGCGTTTTTAGCGGCTTTTCAAGATTCACGTTTTCCACCTTTGTCTGAAAAGGAATATCTGAATTTGTCGATTCATATTTCTATTCTTAGTCCTTGCGAACCCATTATTTTTGAATCTGAAGCTGATTTGATTCGTCAATTACAACCGCATGAAGATGGTTTGATTTTGCAAGAAGGTTTGCAGCGAGGTACTTTTTTGCCTTCGGTTTGGGAATCGTTGCCTGAGGCGCAACAATTTTTACAGCATTTGAAATTAAAAACGGGATTACCTAAAAATTATTGGTCGGACACGTTGCAAGTGCATCGCTATCGTTGTGAAACTGTTGGGTAATTTTGTTGCGTCATGAAGGCTCAGGCTTTGAATTGCTTGAGCCTTTTTTTGATTAAGCCGAAAACGAAGATCCACAACCACAAGTTGTTGTGGCATTTGGGTTGCGAATTACAAATTGTGCGCCCGATAAGTCGTCTTTGTAGTCGATTTCCGCGCCACTCAAATAACCGATACTGGTTGAATCAATCAAAACGGTAACGCCATCTTTTTCAAGTTGCGTGTCGTCGTCGTTTATTTCTTCATCGAAAGTAAAACCATATTGAAAACCAGAACAGCCGCCGCCTGAAACGTAAACGCGCAATTTCAAATTATCGTTGCCTTCTTCGACAATTAAATCATGAACTTTTGTTGCCGCGTTGGTGGTAAAAATAATGGATGTGGTCATAAAAATAATCCGTTGATTTAAATAAAAAGTTTCGCAAATTATGGCTATTCCGAGTATTACAGTCAAGAATTACGGATACAGCGCAATCGTTGATAAACCTTGATTTTCAGGTAATCCAAAACGCAAATTCATCGCTTGCACCGCTTGACCCGCCGCACCTTTCACCAAATTATCAATCACTGACAAAATCACCAATGTTTTTCCGCCTTGTGGCAAATGCAAGGCAATTTGGCAACGATTACTGCCGCGAACATTGCGCGTGTCAGGGTGCGAACCGAATGGCAATACATCAACAAATTCTTCATTTGCGTAACGATTTTCATACACCTTTTGTAATTCTTCACCGCTGATTTCATTTTTCAACGTTGCGTAAAGCGTGGCGTGAATGCCGCGAATCATCGGCGTTAAATGCGGCACGAATGTTAAATTTACACGCTGTTTTGCAACGGCGGTTAAACCTTGCTTAATTTCGGGCAAATGCCGATGTCCATTCACGGCGTAGGCTTTAAAACTTTCGCCCGTTTCGCTGAGTAATGTCGCAATTTCAGCTTTTCGACCCGCGCCACTCACGCCCGATTTTACGTCCGCGATTAAATTCAAATCTGCACACTCTTTTTCAAGTAACGGAAGAAATCCCAACTGAACGGCGGTTGGATAACACCCCGCACACGAAATTAAATCTGCATTTTTCAGCGCGTCGCGGTGAATTTCTGGCAAACCATAAACCGCTTGTGTGATTAAATCAGGGCTGACGTGTGTCATGTCATACCATTTTTCCCATTCCGCCACATTTTTTAGCCGAAAATCCGCCGACAAATCGATCACTTTAATGCCGCGATTTAAAAGTTCTTTCGTCATCAACATCGCTATTCCGTTGGGCGTGGCGAAAAAAACCACGTCACAATTCAACAACGATTCAATTGTTGGTAAACAAAACGTTAAATTTTTCAAATAGCCGCGCAAGTTTGGATAAATCGCGTCAACACGCATTCCTTCGTCAGAACGCGATGTTACTGCCGTAATTTCTACGTCCGAATGCAACGCCAAAATGCGTAATAATTCCACGCCTGTGTAACCCGTGCCTCCTACAATTCCCGCTTTAATCATATTTTTTTCCTTGTTAAATTCAAAAAAAGATACGTCTTTTAAATTATTCCCACTCAATTGTTGCAGGTGGCTTTCCAGAAATGTCGTAAGTTACCCGCGAAATGCCAGCAACTTCGTTAATGATTCGACGTGATATTAAATCTAAAAATTCATACGGCAAATGCGCCCAACGCGCTGTCATAAAATCAATGGTTTCAACGGCACGAATCGCAATCACATAATCGTAACGTCGCCCGTCACCCATTACACCGACTGATTTCACAGGCAAAAACACCGCAAACGCTTGGCTCACTTTGTCGTACAAATCATGGTTATAAAGTTCTTCGATAAAAATGGCATCGGCTAGCCTTAATAAATCCGCATATTCTTTTTTCACTTCGCCCAAAATACGCACGCCCAAACCTGGACCTGGAAATGGATGACGATAAACCATATCCGCAGGCAAACCGAGTTCCACGCCAAGTTTACGCACTTCGTCTTTGAATAATTCGCGTAACGGTTCGACCAATTTCATTTTCATATTTTCAGGCAAACCGCCCACGTTGTGATGGGATTTGATTAAGTGCGCTTTGCCACTTTTCGCGCCCGCCGATTCAATTACATCGGGATAAATAGTGCCTTGCGCGAGCCATTTTGCGTTAGAAAGTTTTGCCGCTTCGTCGTCGAAAATTTCAATAAACAAATTGCCGATAATTTTGCGTTTTTTCTCAGGGTCATTCACACCCGATAATGCTGTTAAATAAAGTTCTTCAGCATTTACACGAATGACTTTTACGCCTAAATGTTGCGCGAAAATAGCCATTACTTGATCGCCTTCGTTCAAACGCAATAAACCCGTATCAACAAAGACGCACGTTAGTTGCGTTCCAATTGCTTTATGCAATAACGCCGCGACAACCGATGAATCTACGCCGCCTGATAAACCTAAAATCACTTCATCGTTTCCGACTTTTTCACGCACGGCTTTAAGGCTGTCGTTGATGATATTGCTTGAATTCCACAACGCTTCACAGCCACAAATGTCTAACACAAAACGCGACAAAATTCGTTCACCTTGCTTTGTGTGTGTGACTTCGGGGTGAAATTGCAGTGCATAAAAGTTTTTATCTTCGTTTGCCATTCCAGCAATTGGCGCACCTTCTGAACTTGCAATAAGTTTAAAGCCTTCGGGTAAATTAACAACTCGGTCGCCGTGACTCATCCAAACATCAAGCAAACCGAAACCTTCGGCTGAAAGATGATCTTCTATGCCATTGAGTAATTTGGAATGTCCTCGCGCTCGAATTTGGGCGTAACCGAATTCACGGTGGTTGGACGTTTCAACTTTACCGCCAAGTTGCTGTGCCATTGTTTGCATTCCGTAGCAAATTCCTAAAACGGGAATTTCCATTTCAAAAACACAATCTGGCGCAAGCAAAACGTGATTTTCTGTGACACTTTCAGGGCTACCAGAAAGGATAATGCCTTTAGGCGCGAAATTTTGAATTTCAGCATCGGTGCATTCACATGAATAAATTTCGCAATACACGCCACAAGCACGAATTCTACGAGCGATTAACTGTGTGTATTGCGAACCGAAATCAAGAATTAAAATTTTGTCTGAATGAATGTTTGTCATGAGATTTAAGAGAATGTAGTTTGTCGAATTTCGGGTGATTACTAATCGGTTTACGCGGATACAGTATGGCTATCCAAATGTGCAATACGAATCGCAGCGGGTGGGTGACTGTAATAAAAGGACGCAAAAAATGGATCAGGCGTTAGCGTACTCGCATTTTCTTCGTACAATTTCACCAAACCACTTACCAATTTACTGGCTTGTGCGTGTTGTGCGGCAAAATCGTCAGCTTCAAATTCAAATTTACGTTGAAAATACGTACTAATCGGTTGCAGAAAAAAGGTAAACGTTGGGGCAATCAACGTGAATAATAACAACGCCGCCGCATTTGACGCGTGTTCAACCCCTAAACCTGTAAAAAACCATTCTTTTTGAATCAACCACCCCAAAATACCAAAACCACACAACGTGGTAATTGAAGTCGTGACGAGCATTTTGATAACGTGTTTACGTTTGAAATGCCCCAATTCATGCGCTAAAACTGCTTCCAATTCTTCATCGTCGAGCGACGCAACTAAATTATCAAAAAACACGATACGTTTGTTGTTACCTAAACCCGTGAAATAAGCGTTGCCGTGACCCGAACGTTTTGAACCGTCCATAATAAAAATGCCTTGACTGTTAAAACCACACCGTTCGAGCAAGCCCGAAATTCGTGTTTTTAACGCGCCTTCTTCCATCGGTGTAAATTTATTGAATAGCGGTGCAATTAACGTTGGAAATAACCAACTCATCAACAGTGAAAAGCTCATCAAAATCACCCATGCCCAAATCCACCAATTGCTGCCAACGCTGTCCATAATCCATAAAATCAACGCTAACAACGGTAAACCAATCAAGGCAGCAAGTGTTAATTGCATGATTTCGTCTTTGATAAATTGCGAAGGCGTATTTTTGTTAAAACCGAAACGTTCTTCAATGACAAATGTGCCGTACCAACTGACGGGAAACTCAGAGAGCGACATTAAAAATGTCAATAAACCAACCGCACTTACGCCAGCCATCAATGGTGATTCAATGCGAACAGCGCAAAATTCAAAAACGGCATTGATGCCGCCGCCTAATGTTAGTAATAAAACCAAAACAACGCCCAATGCACGTTCAATGTCACCGAGTTTTGATTTTGCCAACGTATAATCCGCCGCTTTTTGGTGTGCCGCTAACGAAACGGTTTTTGTAAAGGCTTCTGGCACAAGGTCACGATGTGCGAACACATAAGCAGCTTGACGATTGGCTAACCATTGTGCGAACACGGTTACGACAGCAAAAGAAAGTAAAAAGAGTAAGGTAAAAGAGTTCATTTTTTATTTTTTTATGGATTCAAGGAGGGGCTACCTGTTAATTTTCAGGTCGTTATGCACTCATTCGGTAAAAATTTCATGTTTGATTTAATGCCAGTTTTTCAAGGTTTGAATGGCGTATTTGGTGTTTTAATGCACGTTGGATAATCGGATAATTCTAACGCTACAGCTACAAAATAAGGGTAGATTCTAACTCAGCGGTTGAATTAAAACGTGTGAGTTTGATAATTTAGGTGATGAATGACTTTAAGGTTGGACGCAGTGTATCGAGTATTGCTATGATTTCATTCATGGTCTGATTGAATAGAGAGTAACTGTAAATTTTAGACGCTCTACATTCATTTTTTCTGATTTTCAATCGTTAAACTCCAATCGTGCTGAATTGGCTAAGAAATTTCAAATCGCAAACTGAAAAACACCCCAACAATTTACGAACTGGTTAATCAGTAAACACTGCGATGGCAAGTTGCCTTCGCATTAGCTTATTGTGCGTAACTTCTACCCAAATCTATGACGCTAACGTAAGAAATTCAAGGCAAAACACTGTGACTGACGAACTCAAAATTGAAAATGGCTTAGGTTTTAAATTAAGTCGGGATAACTTTAAATTACTTGCCGTAGTTATACCCTGTGAAAACAAAATTGAACTCACGACCGATGTTATTAAAAAACGGTTAGAACCCTCGTTCACACATTTATTTATTGATGATTTTTTACTTTCTGAATTGTCGTATCGTTATAACAACGCGACAAATGAAACATTTGAATTTGAAATTGGTGAACAACGCGACGCACATTGTGAAATTTCTTTTTCAGATAACAAAATGCAAGCACGTTTAACTTTAACACCTAATTTTGGCGGTAAAGAAGTCACGCTAGACGATGTACATCAACTATTAAAAGAAAATAAAATTGTTCGCGGAATTGTTGATAATCAAACCATTAAAGACGTATTGAAAAAAGGCTATTTTGAGAACTTTGTGATTGCAGAAGGTCTTGCCACAGTTGATGGGATTGATGCTCAATTTGAAAGTTTAGTGATGCTTGAAACGCGTAGCAGAAAACCGATGATTGATTCGGAAGGTGTTGTTGATTACCGTGAATTAGGTGACATTGTCATTGTTCATCAAGACGACGAGTTAATGCGGCGTATTCCAGCTGTTGTGGGAAAAAAGGGGTACAACGTATTGGGTGATGTATTAGAACCACGCCCTGGCGAAAATACACCATTTTCAAATAGCATAAAAGGCGTTTATGTAGACCCCAAAGACAAAAATAAATTACTTTCTTCGATTGTCGGGCAACCGATGCTTATCCCAAATGGTATTGTTGTTTCACCTGTTTTAACGGTTGATCAAGTTGATTTATCTTCTGGAAATATTCGTTTTGACGGTTCGGTAATTGTATTAGGTGACGTTGAAGTCGGCATGAAAGTTTACGCTGTTGAAGATATTACGATTGAAGGCAATGTGACTGACGCTGAAATTGAATGTTTAGGTGATTTGAACATCAAAGGCTGTGTCACAGGTGGCAGTGAGCTTATTTCAAGTGGAAATATCAGTATTAACGGTGGCGTAAAAGGCGACACAAAAAGCGACTTAAAAATGTCATTTCAAGGATTTAAAAAAGTAAGCAACCCACACGAAGGCAGTGAAATAAGTGCAAAAATTGTAGCAAGTGGTTCAGTAATGACCGATTTTGCAGAAAATTTCAGAATTGAAGCAGGAATTGACATTGTTATTGATAAATATGCAATGAATAATCAATTATTAGCGCGAAATAAAATTGTCGTCGGACTTCGGGGTGTGGGCAGAAAACCTTCTATTATCGGTGGTATGGCATGGGCAATGATTATGGTCAAAGCGTCAATTATTGGCTCAAGTTCGGGAATGAAAACATTTATTCGTGTCGGTTCTGATCCGTGTATTCAAAAACAGATTAAGGAAATAAAAAATGCCTTAGTGTTGTGTGATAAAGAGCAAGAAAGCATTCATAAAATTTTAGAATTTATTGATAATAATCCTGAAAAAGGTAACGCTGAAATGCTAGAAAAACTACACCATACGTTAGACAAATTGGTGATTGAATCAGAATTGCATCATGCTGAATTGAATGAATTAACAGCAAATATAGCACTTATTGATAATGCAACAGTAATTGCTGAACGAGGCGTATATGTTGGCACAGAAATTTACATCAACAATGTAATGTGGCGAGCGCAAGAAAATCGTAGCAAAAGTATATTCAGTGTTGAGCATCATGAAATGTTTATCACGAATTAAAAATAACTAACATACGAGTCAACAAATCTTTTTGGACAGCCGATGGATCGCGCGGCAAAACAATGATGTTCACGGAGCTAAAGCGTAAAATCGTAGCAAGTACATACTAAGGGCGACAAATCAACCAAATACGAACAGGAACAGGAAAAGCAGAACACAATGAATGGTGAAATAACAATTGAAAATGGTTTAGGTTTTAAATTAAGTTCCGATAACTTGAAGTTACTCGCTGTTGTTCAACCTTGTACCGATAAGATTGAAATGACAACCCAAATAATCAAACAACGTTTGGAACTCACAAATTTTGCTGATTTATTTATTAACGATTTTTTAATTTCTGAATTAAATCATCGATACAAGAACGCGACTGCTGAAAGTTTTGAATTTGAAATTGGTGAACGACTTGATGCAACTTGTGAAATTTGGATTAGCGAAGACAAAATGAAAGCGTATTTATCTTTAACGCCCAATTTTGGTGGTAAAGCCATCACGCTAGAAAATATACAAAAATTATTGCAAGACAAAAAAGTGCTTTTTGGGGTTGTACCCACACAAGAAATTGAAGAAACTTTAAAAAAAGGGCGTGTTTCAAATTTTGTGATTGCACAAGGACTTGAGCCAATTGATGGTGTGGATACAAAATTTGTGAGTTTGACACCACAGGCAACTGCGCGTAGACCACTCGTTGACCCTGATGGCACAATCAATTATCGCGAATTAGGCGATCTCATCATGGTTCATAAAGATGACGCTGTGATGCAACGAATCCCGCCAATAAAAGGTAAGACTGGAAAAAACGTTTTATATGACATCGTACAACCACAAGGTGGATTAGACATTCCATTTTCTAGCGATCAACGTGGTGTCTATTTAAATCCAGAAGACAAAAATCAATTACTTGCCGCAATTACGGGGCAGCCGATACTTGTACCGAATGGCATGATTGTGTCACCCATCTTAACGATAAAAAATGTTGATTTAGCATCAGGAAATATTCGTTTTGAAGGTTCGGTGGTCGTGTTGGGCGATGTTGAGGTTGACATGAAAGTTTATGCACTTGAAGACATTACAATTGATGGTCATGTTACAAATGCTAAAATCGAATGCAAAGGCAATTTAACTATAAAAGGCGGTGTTACAGGTAATAGCGAATTGATTGCAGGTGGTGACATCAACATCAAAGGTGGAATTCAAGGCTATTCTGAACAAGAATTAAAAGAGCTAAATAAAAAAATTGCGCCTCCTGCCAAAACAGAAACACCCGTTAAAGAGGTTGTTGTTAAAGAAAATTCACGTGTTACAAAAGTTGCCGCACGCGGTTCAATTTGTATCGGTTTTGTCGAAAATTTTCACGTTGAAGCAGGTATTGACATTGTTATCGACCAATACAGTATTAACAGTGAATTGATGGCGGCAAATAATATTGTTATCGGTAGTAAAGGCGGCAGAAAACCATCGATTATTGGTGGCACAACGTGGGCAATGATGATTGTTAAAGCAGCAGTTATCGGTTCATCTACGGGAATTAAAACAAGAGTTCAAGCGGGTTCAAATCCTTACATTCAAAGACGTGCATTAGAGATAAAAAATATTTTGCTTCAATCAGAAGATGAACGGCAAAATATTCATAAAATTTTGGCATGGATGACAAATAACCCTGAAAAAAATAATCCCGAAATGGTTGAAAGATTGCATCACACGTTGAGTCGATTGAGTATTGATGCAGAAATGTATAAATCAGAATTAAAAGAATTAACATCAAATATGTCAGTCATTGATAATGCAAGAATCATTAGTCAACGCGGCGTTTATGTCGGAACTGAAATTAAAATTAACAAAGCTATTTGGAAAGCAGAGGAAAATCGCGGTAAAAGTGTATTCACTACACGGAATCGAAAAATATCCGTAGATACGAAATAAAGCAATATGTAAAACAGATTAAAATCGCCGTAAGAATATATTCATTGAACTGAACTAAACTGAACTGAAAAATATCTGTAAATATTAAATGAGGCAATACTGTGACTGAAGAAATTAAAATTAAGAATGGTTTAGGCTTTAAATTAAGTCTTGATCAGATCAAGTTATTCGCTGTTGTCAGACCTTGTACGGAGAAAATTGAATTAACCGTTGAACGAGTAAAACAACGCCTAGAAGAAGCGAATTTTGCAGATTTATTTATCCATGAGCATCTACTTTTGGAATTTATTGCTCATTACAATCGTGCCACCGAAGAATCATTTGAAACCGAAATTGGTGAACGACGTGATGCTCGTTGTGAAATTACAATTTCCGAAAGCAAAATGCAGGCTCGCTTAATTTTAACGCCAAACTATGGTGGTAAACCCGCGACGCTCCTTGATGTAAAAAAGCAATTGGAAGAAAAAAAGATTGTCTATGGGCTTGCACCAATAAGTGAAGTTAAAGCCCTGTTTACCAAAAAAGGCGACATAGATTTTGTGATTGCAAGCGGACTCGAACCCGTTCCAGGAATTGATACACAATTTGAAAGTTTGCTACTTGAAGCTCATGAACGTAAACCACTGATTGATGAAAATGGCGATGTCGATTACCGTGAATTAGGTGATATTGTTATCGTTCACAAAGATGACGTGTTAATGCGAAGAATTCCACCCATTCCAGGTAAAAAGGGACGCAATGTTTTGGGGGAAATTATTGAACCTCACGACGGCTTAGATATTCCATTTTCAAGTGATAAAAAAGGGGCTTATTTAAATCCCCAAGACAGTAATCAATTACTTTCTAACATCTCGGGGCAACCCGTCCCTGTTCCACATGGCATGATTGTATTGCCTGTTTTAACGGTAAAAAATGTCGATTTTGCTTCTGGAAATATCCGTTTTGATGGCTCTGTTGTCGTGTTAGGTGATGTTGAAGTTGACATGAAAGTTTACGCGCTTGAAGACATTACAATTGATGGTAATGTCACTGACGCTAAAATCGAATGTATGGGAAATATACTTGTTAAGGGCTGCGTCACAGGTGATAGTGTTTTGACAGCACATGGCGCGATTAACGTTATCGGTGGGGTTCAAGGTCATAACGAAATTAGTGATCCGATTGAAGGTAACGAACATCACACTGCGGTCATTAAATCAAACAGCTCTATCTTGCTCGGTTTTGCAGAAAATTTTTACGTTGAGGCGAGTGTCGATATTGTTATTGAAAAATACGCCATGAATTGTCAGTTGATGGCAGGAAACAAAATTGTTACTGGAGCTAAAAATAGCGGCAAAAAACCGTCCATTATGGGCGGAATAACCTGGGCGTTGATGATGGTGAAAGGCACAATTTTGGGTTCAAATGCGGGAATCCGGACAATTGTTTTGTCAGAGTTTCAACAAAATAATTCAGATAATTCTTATGATAGAAATAATAACCAAAAACAGAATTTCTATTTCAAACAATTACTGGAAGAAG
>CAIRCR010000309.1 GCA_903877065.1 uncultured Pseudomonadota bacterium | reverse complement strand
TATCAATTTAAAACCCAGCGAACTGTTAAAAATCATGAAAATTTAAAAATTTTGCCTAAAAATAGCATCATGTTCACTTGCATTGCATCTATTGGAAAAATGGCATTATCGGTACTCCCTTGCATAACAAATCAGCAAATTAACTCATTAGTACCAAATGTTTCGTTTGATAAGGAATACGTTTATTACGCATTGTTAAATATCACTGAATACATAAAATCAACTCAATCGAATACAACATTGCCAATAATCAACAAAACAGATTTTTCAAAATTTAAAATTCCAGTCCCTGAATTGCCAGAACAAACCAAAATAGCAAATTTCCTCACGGCGATTGATGACAAAATAAACAACAATCAAACCCAGTGGGACGCGATGAAGCAGTATAAATCGGGGTTGTTGCAGCAGATGTTTGTGTAATGATTCACATGAAATTAAGGAGAAGTTATGAAAAGTACCGATAAAAATAAAATTATCAGTTTTCCAAAAAAACAAGCAACACCAGAACCAAAACTTGATTTAAGTTTTCGTAATGCTGAAGAAGATATAGCATCGGCAATTGAAGATATGAAAAAAGAAATGATGGCGTTAATTAAAAAGGGTAAGCCCGAAGAATCATGACAACCCAATCCGAATACGAATTAGAAAACGCCTTGATTGCTCAATTGGTCGGCATGGAATATGAACTGGTCAGAATTGAAAATGACAGTGATATGCGTGCTAATTTCAAACGTCAATTAGAAATCCACAACAAAAATATCCGTTTGACGGCTTCGGAATTTGAGCGGGTTTTGAATCACTTGAACACGGGAACGGTGTTTGAACGGGCGAAGTTACTGCGCGATAAGTTTGTTTTAAAACGTGACGATGGCAACGAAACCGTGTGGCTAAGTTTTTTAAACTGTGACGATTGGTGCATGAATGAATTTCAAGTGACGCACCAAATCACAATGGAAGGTAATCGTAAAAATCGCTATGACGTAACGTTGTTAATCAATGGGTTGCCGCTGGTACAAATCGAACTCAAAAAACGCGGCTGTGAGTTAAAAGTCGCCTTTCATCAAATCAACCGCTATCAGCGTGATTCTTACGATGCTGGCGCGGGACTGTTTCAGTATGTGCAGTTATTTGTTATCAGCAACGGCGTAAATACTAAATTTTTCGCCAACAACAGCAAACAATCGTTTGAACAAACTTTTGTTTGGACAGACACCGAAAATAATCGTTTATCAGATTTGCACGAATTCACGGCGGAGTTTTTCAAGCAGTGCCATATTGCCAAAATGATTACCCATTACACGGTATTGAATGAAACCGCGAAGGCGTTGATGGTGTTGCGTCCGTACCAATTTTACGCCGTTGAAGGCATCGTCAATCAAGTTAAAACCAGCACGCACAACGCTTATATTTGGCACACCACAGGCAGTGGCAAAACGCTGACTTCATTCAAAGCGAGCCAAATCATTACCCGTTTGCCGAAAGTGCATAAAGTGTTGTTTGTCGTTGACCGTAAAGATTTGGATTATCAAACCTCGCAAGAATTTAATGCCTTCTCAAAAGGCTGCGTCGATAACACAACCGACACAAATAAATTAGTCGCTCAACTTGCTGATGACAGTTGCAAGTTGATTGTCACCACGATTCAGAAACTCAACAATGCGATTAACAACGGGCGTTACGCCGAGCAAGTTGCACCGTTGCAAGACAAAAAAGTGGTGTTTATTTTTGACGAATGTCACCGCAGTCAATTTGGCGAAACGCATAAAAATATCAAACGTTTTTTCAAACAAGCCCAAATGTTTGGTTTCACGGGAACGCCGATTTTTGCAGATAACGCGACGGGTTCAGAAGGGAATCAGCAAACCACCAAATCATTATTCGGCGAATGCTTGTACAAGTATGTGATTGTTGACGCGATTCGAGATGAAAACGTGCTGCGTTTTTCGGTCGAATACGTTGGCAAATATCAGCAAAAAGACAGCGCGAACGAATTAGATATTGAAGTCGAAGCCATCGACACCAAAGAATTATTGGAAAGTGAGCAACGGTTAGAAAAAATCACTGATTACATTTTGGAACATCATCGACAGAAAACTAAAGCCCCGAATTTTACGGCGATGTTTTGCGTGAGCAATGTCGCCACTTTGATACGTTATTACGAATTGTTCAAACGCAAACAAGCTGATGCCAGCCGCCCGTTAAGAATTGCCACCATTTTTAGTTATGCCGCGAACGAAGCTGATTTAGACGCGAACGGATTGATTAACGGCTTATTACCTGAAGAATCCGCCGAAGTGCCGAGTGGCGCGAAAATAAACCAATCGAGCCGCGACAAACTCGACGAGTTCATTGGTGACTATAACGCGCTATTTGGCACGAAATACAACACCAACGACAACCAAAGTTTTTACAATTACTACCAAGATATTGCCAAGCGCGTGAGAGCTGGACAGGTCGATATTTTGCTGGTGGTGAATATGTTTTTAACTGGGTTCGATAGCCCGAATTTAAACACCTTGTACGTTGATAAGAACCTTCGTTATCACGGCTTAGTGCAGGCATTTTCGCGTACCAATCGCATTTTGAATGAGCGAAAATCACAAGGCAATATCATTTGTTTTCGTAATTTAAAACAAGCTACCGATGACGCGATTGCGTTGTTTTCCAACAAAGATGCCAAAGAAACGGTGCTGGTGAAACCGTATCACGAATATGTTGCCGACTTTAATCAAGCCGCTGAAAAGTTATTAACGACTGCGCCTAACGTACAAAGTGTTGACCTATTGCCGAGCGAAACAGAACAGTTGGAATTTGTGACGCGCTTTCGTGAATTGCTCCGTATAAAAAACACGTTGACGACGTTTTCAGATTTTTCGGCAGATGATTTGACGTTACCAGAACAGAATTTTGAGGATTACAAAAGTAAATACTTAGACTTGCACGACAAGGTTAGACGTGAGCGCGGCGGCGGTGATAAAGCCTCGATTTTAGACGATGTGGATTTTGAATTAACCTTGATTCACCGCGATGAGATTAACGTCGCCTATATTTTGAATTTGTTGCTAAACCTGAATAATTTAAAACCTGAAGACCGTGACAAGAGGCAAAAAGAAATCATCGACAGCATGGCAGGTAACGCGCAATTACGCAGTAAGCGGGTGTTAATTGAAGCGTTTATTGCCGAGAATTTAACCGTGTCTAATTCCAGCGATGACGTAATGGAAAGGTTTGCTGAATTTTGGACAGAACACCAGCAAAAAGCCTTTGAGCAATTATGCACCGACGAAAATATAGTGCCTGAGCAATTGCAAAAGCTGTTGAATAATTACACGTTTGCCAACGATTTACCAAAGAACCAAGAGATTAAAAGCGCGTTAAATTTCAAACCTAAAATCCTTGAAAGCAAGAGGATTGTCGAACGCATCAAAGATAAAATTCAGGCGTTTATTGATACGTTTATTGAGGGCATGGGGGGGAGCATTTGAATTATTCCATTGGATGTTTAAAAGACAGCGGCATCAAAAATAACGCCAATGATTGGAGCGATAACCCGCGTTATATTTTGGATTTGGTGAAACGGATTGTGGCGGTTAGCGTGGGAAGTGTTGCGATTGTGAAGGGGTTGCCTGATTTGGAGGAAGTGAAATGATTACGCCTGAAAAAACAGCAGAAGATATATCTGCTCATATTCGCATTCCCGTTGAGTTGCGGGACAAAATCAAAACTCGTGCGAAGATGAATAAGCGCACTATGAACGCAGAAATCGTTGCTTTAATTGAACGTGGGTTCCTAGATGAAGTTGCAGCAATTTGTGAATTGAAAGAATTGAGCGGACACTTAGCTATGGTTTTATCTCGTATTGATGAAACAATGCGTTGAGTTATTGAACCGTCGAAAGGTGGTTTTTTCGTCCCCTCTATTTGTTGTCATTTATTGGCACTTGTTGCGGTGTTTTATTTTGAAATGGGACAAAATTGGGACATTTTTATTTTAGGCAATAAAAAAGAGCTTAAACTTTCGCATAAGCCCTTGATTTAACTGGTGGCGATGGGTGGGGTCGAACCACCGACCTTGGGGTTATGAATCCCACGCTCTAACCAACTGAGCTACATCGCCGAAATTATCTGCAAATTATAGGTATTAGCTTCTATATTGTCAAACATTGAACCTAAAATGCATAACATCACCATCTTTGACAACATAATCTTTTCCTTCTAATCTCCATTTTCCCGCGTCTTTTGCACCCTGCTCACCTTTGTAAGTAATAAAGTCGCTGTAAGAAATCACTTCAGCACGAATGAATCCACGTTCAAAATCGCTGTGAATCACTCCTGCCGCTTGTGGTGCTGTTGCACCGATTGGAATTGTCCACGCACGAACTTCTTTAACTCCCGCCGTAAAATACGTCGCTAATTGAAGCAATTCATAACCTGCTCGAACAACGCGATCTAATCCCGCTTCCTCCATGCCTAAATCGTCTAAAAATTCCTTCTTTTCTTCGTCGTCCAATTGTACGATTTCAGCTTCAATTGCCGCACAAATCGGAACTACTTTTGCACCTTCTTTTTCAGCAAATTGACGCACTTTATCGAGTAATGGATTATTTTCAAAGCCATC
>CAIRCR010000308.1 GCA_903877065.1 uncultured Pseudomonadota bacterium | reverse complement strand
ATGGCAAAATGATGTGCGAGTTCAAGATCTGGGCTTGTCAAAAGCGCGGCTTGATAACATTTATCGCACCAACATTCAGTCCGCTTACAATCGTGGACGGTGGGAGCAATACGTCGAAAACAAAGCAAATCGTCCGTATTTAATGTACGACGCAATCAATGATAGCCGTGTGCGCCCTTCACATTTAGCAATGGATGGGATTATTCGCCCTGTTGGTGATAGCTTTTGGGATACGAATTACCCCACTAATGGATTTCGTTGTAGATGTCGCTGTATTTCTCTCTCGCAATCGCAAGCCGCGCAACGCTCGAAAAATGGCACGGGTTTAAATCAGAAAATCACGCCAGAAATGAAGCCCGACAAAGGCTGGGATTACAACGTTGGCGAAGATTTAACAGTAGGAATTGAGCAGGCAGTTGAGCAAAGATTAGCTGATGAGCGAATTGCAAGGCAGTTGAAGTCGGCGTTGAATGACAAGCTGGTGAAAAATCAACAGATACCGCTTGCACAACAAGAAAAGTTTTTAAACGATTACCGTGAAACTCATGGTTCGATTGTTGATAGTGTTGAACGTGATTTGTTAGGCATTGAAACGGCGAAAAAATACGGCTTAACGCATCCTGAAACAGTGATGCTAAATGCCTATGCTCAAAGCGGTTATATTGACATTAACAAGCTGCACAACGGACTTGAAACATTCGACGAAAAAACCACCCAAGCCTTAGAAAATGCGTCTAAAATCCTCTCGCAAGCCTTGAGTAAATTGCCGAATTTTGACGATACTGTAAGGCGTTCAGTTAATTATTCAGCTGATGTAATTGCCAAACATGAAATTGGTGAAATCATGAATTACGGAGGCTTTACCAGCGCAACCTACATCGAGGAGGATGTTTTTCATGATTCAACTAGATTGATTATTAAAAGCAAAACAAGCAAGGTTATTGAAACATTTTCACCTCACGAAGAATTTGAAGCACTGATTGATAAAAATACGAAATTTGAAGTCAGGGGCAAAAAAATTATTGGAACTGGTTATGATAAAGTCACTGAAATAGAATTATGGGAAATTTAAATGAACATTTTAGACCTGCCAATTGAGCGTCAAAAAGAATTAGCAGAACGTGATGGCTTAACGCTTGATAATTGGATAATCCTACAAAAGGAAAGAAACGCCGAATTTGAACGATTAGAAGCCAAACGCAAAGCATGGAATGAGGCAAACCCACGCCCACCAAGAACAATAAGACAACGATTAGAGCTTTTTAACCGTATGGCATTCAATCCTAAATCAATCGAAGAACTTGAAGCGCAAATTGCTGAAGAAGAAGCAAAGTCGGCAGTGATTTAACCGCAGGAATTGAACGAGCGGTTGAGCAACGGTTAGCCGATGAGCGAATTGCAAGGCAGTTGAAGTCGGCGTTGAAGTCACAAATAGCCGATACCGCGAAAATGGTAGAATCGTCAGTTAATGATAAAATCGCAAATATGAACTACATAGGACAAAAAACGCCAAAAGAAGCCGCCGATTTTCTTATTAAGCATGATATTGTTGACCATGCGGATTTTGGCAAGATTACTGATATGGAATTGATTAACGACTGGAGTGCCGCGCTATTTGATTCTATACAGAAATATCCAAAGCTAAGAGAAAGCATGAGATTTACGGGGGCTATGCAGTCTCAAGTTGATATGGCTGTTAAATCCTTAGCTGATGACCTTGTTGATTACTATAAATCAAATGGCTATAGCGAAAGAGAAGCAATTAAAATTGCCATGAAAGAGGCTATAGAATCAGCCCCTAAAGCTGATGGTATGGCTTGGACTTGGAATCCAAGAGGTTCAAATGGTGAATACTATAATGCTGGAGGAATAGCTTTTAACGAATCAAGGGAAGGCATTTGCTCTAACTATATCAAGGAAGAAATAGAAAGCGGTTTTTGGGCAAAAGCAAAAAAAGATGTTTCATATATTATCAATCATGAAATAGGTCATCAACTTGATCATTTGCTTAATTTGCAAAGTGATACTGAGATTGTCTCATTATATAAACATCTAAAAACTAACAACAAAATAATAAATGGGGTATCGGGCTATGCAAACACAGACATTGAAGAATTTATTGCCGAATGCTGGGCAGAATTTAAAGGATCAAAAAATCCGAGAAAATATGCAAAGTTTGTCGGAGAGCGAATCATTGAAAGGTACAACGAAATTAACTAAGCCACTATTACTATCAGAAATGAAACATCCGCGCATTATGTATGGAAGGGAAGAATACGAACAACATAAGGAATCACTTAAAAATGAATAACGACGAAATTACACCAGAAATCATGGATGTTTTGCAAGCCAGCACATCACTTGTTATGCAAATCAAATCACCCGAAAAGCTACGCGAATTATTTGTTGCATTCTGTGGCGTTGCCGCTGTTCGCCCTGATTGTAGTGTTATGGAATGGCTTGATGCCACACAAACTAATTTTAGACAACAGGGCATTTTGCAATGACCGACTTAACCATTCAAATCGAAAGCCAAGCCATACAGGCTGAATTAGCGCGTCTGCAACACGTCGCGGTCAATATGCAGCCCGTAATGAACGCTATCGGGCAAGACATTCGCGGCTTTATTGACATGGGCTTTCGTGATTTGAAATCGCCAGACGGCATTAACTGGGCGGCTTTATCACCCGTAACGATTGAACGCCGTACCAACAATTCAGACGTGCCACTTAACGATACTGGGGTTTTGAAAAACTCGTTCACGGTCAACGCCACGAATAATTCAGTCGAAGTCGGAACAAATGCCAAACAGGCGGCAATGATGAACTTCGGCGGCACAAAAGCCCAGTTCCCGCATTTATGGGGAGATATTCCCGCCCGTCCGTTTATGCCAACGTCTGAGTTGCCGCTCCGCTGGGAATTTTTTGCACTGCTTAGAATTAACCAGTATTTAAATGATGATTTGCCAACATAGGAAACGCCATGAGTTTTAATGTTAAATTTTTAGAAGCCATTGATGCGCTAAAGCATCTAAAAATACTTGTTCCTGATTGCTACAACGAGCAATTACAAAACGGTGTTGAGTTTGTAATTTCATTAGATGAATTATAAAAAATCATGGATTTGCTGATTGAAGGATTGAATAACGGTGCTACTCAAATCACGTTCCGACCATCTGTCTTGAAAACTACGCACTTCGCCTTTATCACCCCAAATCACTTCGTAATTTCGATTAG
Source organism: uncultured Pseudomonadota bacterium (assembly GCA_903877065.1). Classification (GTDB taxonomy): domain Bacteria; phylum Pseudomonadota; class Gammaproteobacteria; order Methylococcales; family Methylomonadaceae; genus UBA10906. Next base: position 221 of record CAIRCR010000308.1, on the reverse strand, counting down.
AAAAAAATGGCGGGTCAAGGTAAATCAAATCGACGCTTTCGGATTCGAGTGTTTTGAGAATTTCTAAGTTGTCGCCGAGGAGGAGTTTGTTCATAGTTTTTCGTTAATTCCCGCTTGTTTAAGAATAGCGTTAGCAGTTGGTTTTGAATTTATCGTGAACGGAACGCTGAAATTTTTTTGACTGATTGGACTTTGCCAAATCTCGTGACTACCTTTGCCTT
>CAIRCR010000307.1 GCA_903877065.1 uncultured Pseudomonadota bacterium | reverse complement strand
TTCGGCTTACTTCGGCTTACTTCGGCTTACTTCGGCTTCGCTCAGTAACCATCGCTCAGTAATCATCGCTCAGTAACCAGCGCTCAGCACACGTGACGTAGATTGATAAGATGGTTGCTGATAAACAATAGAACGCAGATGACGCGGATTGAACAGATGGTCGCTGATTAACAGTAAAATAAAATCTGCGTAAATCCTTTAGATCTGCGTTATCAGCGTTCTATTTTTTTGTTATCAGCGTTCCATTGTTCTATTTTCCCCAAACAACCTTCTTTACATTGAAAAAGATTGCATGAATTACAGTAAAATACGAATTTCACGAATTAGGACGAATTTCACGAATTTGAACGAATTTAGCTACGCTGATCTTCGATTCACGAATTTAAACGAATGTCACGAATTGACTTTGTTGTGAATTAGTTGACAACCCCGGAACTTTGGTCGTTCAAGGTTGATCGTTGGATATTTTTCAGTAATCTTTGGTTGTGCATCGCTGAATTTTGGTCGTGCAACACCGATTAAGGATTATTTTAAACTGATTTATTCGATTTTAATTTTGTTTTATCAAGATACTGTTTCAATTGTTCAAAGTTCATTCCAATTAATTTGGCAGTTTCGGTCTCTTTAATGGTAGGAGCGAGGTGTTTATTTAGTCTTAACCGGGTATGCAGATCTAAATTTCAGATGTTCAAGGGCCTTGTGGCTATGAAAGTAAACCTGGTCGAAAAGCGTATGAACTTTTAACCGGGCTATCGTTTCTTTTTTTGTCAAAATTCCCACTTCATATAATGTCAATGTTTGATAAAGGGTGTCATTGGCAATAGGGCCAACAACCAGATCATAATCAGCAGCAGAATCGACACTACGGTTATGTATTACGAAATCAAGCCATTCCTCATCGGCCTGTTTGAATATCTTTAATTTGAAGGTGTCACTTTTTAGCAGGAGTTCGTCGAGTTCAAAAACCGTAACAAATGCTTTGGTCGTTTTGATTGCTCGTTTTTGTTTAATAGCAGCCCAACGTTCGGCTTGCTCTTTATTCGTGGTTGTATAAAATCCTTTGCCAAAATCGAGCAATCGTTGCTGATCAAGTATTTTCGGGTGTTCAATTACTTCAATGCTTCCGTGATAGAGTTGCATGACGACGGTTTATATATTCGGTAATTTCGGTAAGTAAGTAGTTTTTGCTTTGTGTATGCAATACTTCAAACCCGGAAGCCAAAAGATCGAAAACTCTGGCTTGCTTGAAATCATTCAAGGCCTTTATACCTGAAATGCCTTTTGTGCTTCGGTAACTTTCGAGGCAAAACAATTGGAAGCTTTGCACAGGGGTTAATCTTTTCGGCTTTTTATACATAGTCAGGAAAAATTAATTGTTTATTTTCCTTTTCATTAACAAGCATATCAAATAACTTTTCGCTGCTTAAATGCCATAGTTTGGTATTTTCCTGAATCAGCAAGCGGTATAAACCGGATTTATATACGTATTCAATGGCCTTTTCAAAATCAAACGCTTTACGATCAATTACAAGAGCCGTAATGTCGCCGATTTTTAGTTCGATAAATGAGTCAAATTCAGTTTTATCCATGACAACGTTTTTTACAAAAATAGCTGAATTGCATAAATATATAACTGTTTGCAATTTGTGGCTTTTTCATTGGAAGAAATTGCACGAATTTGGACGAATGGCACGAATTAGGACGAATTACACGAATTAT
>CAIRCR010000306.1 GCA_903877065.1 uncultured Pseudomonadota bacterium | reverse complement strand
ATTTGTTACCGTTAGTTGTGACGTTGACGGTTGTTGGTTTCGCAAATACGTTGCCGATATTGGAAACGTGGTTGCCAGAAATATCACTGTCAACTTTACTTTTTATCTTTTGGTTAATTCATCATTTTCATACGCCGTTATTGGTTCGATTTAGTTTGAAACCGCTGTTTCGCTTTAATTTAATCGAGTGACTGCAGATTTAACTCACAAGCTGATTTGCCAGTAAGACCAAAGGATGCACGACTTTGGTTTTATCTGAGTTTAAATGAATGACGCAACCAAAATTACTACTCACCACTAAATCGACGTGAGCATTTTGGATGATGTGTTGTTTTAAATCACGCAAACATGCGGCATTTTCAGGATGTGTCAGCATATAACTTCCACCCGAACCACAACAAATTTGGTTGTCTGTTAATGTTTCAATCGTTAAATTTGGAATTTTTTGCAATAAGGCAGAAACGCTTTTTTGATTTTTTAAAACATTTCGTTGACTGCATGGTTCATGAATAGCAACTTTTAAATTCGATGATGAAAACCGTACATCGTCCGACCAATTTGCCAGCAAAAAATCGTTAATATCAAACAAACGCAGCTTAAATTCTTCATTTTCATATTCACTCAACATTGTGCCGCAACCTGTCGCAACGTGAATCACAGCATCAACAACTAACGAATTAAAAACAGAAAGATTATTTTCGATTAAATGCGAGGCAAATTGCCCATTATGTTGATGAATTGCGCCGCAACAGCTTTGTTTTTTTTGAATTTGTACGTTGTAGCCGTTTGTATTGAGTAATTTAATCGCGGCGAGCAATGTTTTACGATCAAAAGATTCTGCAATGCAACCCGTGAATAAAGCGACATTTCCACGCGAAACGCCCGTTGCTGGATAATTTTCAGCTAACGGTTTTAATGTAGGTTCACTCAATAAACCTTCGGCGTTTGCCAAACCTAATTTTTCAAAAATTCCTGAACTTTGAAACGGTTTTTGCAACCCTGATTTTAAATATCCTTTCAAAAAGGGCATCAACCAAGCGCGTTGTTTTTTATTTTCAATGAAATGAAACGCCAGTTTCCCTAAATGGTTAACTGGTTTTTGTAACGTTGCTTGCACTTGGTCGAATAACTCACCGTAACGCATTTGGCTTGGACAACTGATTTCACAAGCGCGACATTGCACACAATTATTCAAGTGTGTTAATTCGTTTTCGCTAACGGGTAAATGTTCAATCAAAATTTTACTGATTGTGCGAATGCGGCGACGAGGCGTTTCTTCGTCAATTTGAAATAAGCGAAATGTCGGACAACCGCTAACACATTGCCCACAACGCATACATTCACCAGCCTCGGGAATATATAAAGCCGATGAAACAGCGAGTTCTGATTCGTTTTCGTTAAAGTCTAAATCCATAAAATCAAACATTTATGCAACGTCCAATTCTTTAATTCGCATTTGTTGACCATCGGTAATTTGCAATTGATTACTTTCACATAATGGACAACCATCGTAACGCTGTTCTATAACAACATTTTGTTGGCACTGCATACACCACGCTTTACCTGTAACTTCCGTAATTTCAAGTATCGCATTTTCAGCTAACGAACCACGCATGACGACAGGAAATGCAAAACGCATTGCATCGGGTTCGACATTTGATAACTTACCAATTTCTAAAAATACCGTTTTCACTATCGAATAATTTTGTTTAGCAGCTTGTTGTTTGAGAATATCTAACATTCCTTCACACAATGACATTTCGTGCATAATTTTTCCTAATTGATGACTAATTCAAAACTCACGCATGGATCAATCGTATTGATGATTAAGGCTGCGTGTTGGTGCAAAGTCGTTTTATCTTGTGCAGAAAGAGATTGCAAACTTTTCGCGGCAACGCTGTTTGGTTGAAAATTCCATTCCGTTGGCGCGATAATTTGATAATTGGCAATTAAGCCATATTTCAATTCGACTTTATGAATCAATAATCCGCGTGAGGCTTGAATTTTTGCCACACCAGTCGTGCTTTTTATCCGATGTGAATTTGCCGTAAAAGGCATTTGTAAATCAATTAAGTTTTGCTTTAACACGTTTGGCATCATTGCTAATTCAAACAATCGACTGACTAAGCGTGTCATTAAACCATTGCCGTATTTTTCAATTAAATCTGCAATCAACGGCTGTTTTTGCTGTCGATTCAAATTACTGGTTTCGCAGCATTCACTTTGCCATGTTGGTGTGTGGCTGTCGAAATTTTCCTGTAAATCCAAATTGGTTAAATTCGGCAACAAACGCAAGGCACACCGCCCTAAATTTTGATAATTATTCGCCTGCAAATCACGCAATAACAGAGCTGGAATGCTAGTATTTTCGCTCAACCAAACGTTCAAATCGTCTTCATTTTTCGCTTCTAACAATTCTCGCCGCTGGTTCAAAAAGAGAGAGTCTAAATCCTTTTCAAACTGACAAATAAAATGGTTAAGTTGCTCATAATTTATTTTTAACTTACTGTCTAAACTGAACGCATCACCGTCTACAAATAACGCGTTTTTAAAAGCTGTGACATATTTTAAAAACGGTGCAAGCCTTGATTTATCTTTGTTTAGTAATAAAAACCAAGTATGTTCACGAACGATTTCAACGTTTAACAAAAAATTTCGTGCAGCAGTTTCGACAGGATTTTCGATAATTCCCAATGCTTGTGAACACGCTGTGAATGCCGCAAAAGATTGCGCTACACCGCACACATTAAACAGTAATGGCAAAATTTTTAGTGTTTGTTCAGGTGTTTTACCAATAAATAAACGGCTCGTGTGTAACGGTCTAGCGGATTCAATCTCGACACGCACTTTTCCATTTTCACACCACAGCGTAATTTTTAATTTTCCCGCATCAATCACTGCACTTCTCGATTTAAAAATTGCCCACGTTGGTGGTTGGCGGTTAAACCTTGTGAAAAAATCAAAATCTACTAATTTCGGAAGCAAATGAAAGATACAATGCACTAAATTTTGATCATTATTCGTTTGCAAATCACACAATAAATGCGCGGGAACACTGGCATTTTCACTCAACCAAACGTGTAAATCGTCTTCATTTTTCGTATTTAACAATCGTAATTGCTGATTAAAAAACAGAGAATCTAAATCCGTTTCTAACTGAAAAATAAAATTGTTTAGTTCCTCATAATTTATTTCAAACTGTGTGTTCAAACGGAACGAATCACGGCTAGCAAATAACGATTTTTTAAAATCGATTATGTTTTTTAAAAACGGTGCAAGCCTTGATTTATCTTTATTTAGCAAGAAAAACCAACCATATTCACGAACAATTTCAATGTTTAACAAAATATTTCGTGTGGCAGTTTCGGCAGGATTTTCGACAATTCCTAATGCTTGTAAATACGAATTAAATGAGGTGAAAGATTGCGCTATATCGCACGAATTGAAAAGTGACGGCAAAATTTTCAGCGTTTGTTCTGGTGTTTTATCAATAAAAAAACGTTTCGTATTCAACGGTTCAGTTGATTCAATCTCGATATTTCGAATTTTTCCATTTTCACAACACAGCGTAATTTTTAATTTTCCCGTATCAATCACGGTGTTTCTCGATTTGAAAATTGCCCACAAAATAAAAATTAAGCATTTCGCTCAATCGTTCTGAGTTGTCGGCTAAATCTTCCATTGCCGCACGCGTAACAAAATGCAGTTGTTTTTTTTGCACCGATAAACGTTTGTTCTTTTACCAATCACTTTGCACTTCGCCTTTTTTGTTGAAACTTTGCACGCGCCACACACCTGCCAAAATGGATTCTTGAATCTGTGTTTACATATCGCCTTGCTGAATAATACTGACTTCGCCTTCACCCAAAATTTCATTGATAAACGCGAGTTCGGCAGGCTCTAAATTTAGTGCGGAGAAAACACAATGTTGCGTAGGCACATCGCTTTTCAACGCATCAAGTACCAATTGTAGCAAATTTTTTGCACGTTTGATGGATTTTAACCCCGCTGGAATAACGGCGGATTCAAGTCATAAGTGCAACGGGGCAGAATAGAGATATTTATCCACTTGCTATAAAAAGGCTCGAAGAAATGGCACAATACAACCATCTGAAAAAAGAAGAACGGTACTACATTCAAATGACAAGTCACTGAATACTTGCTCAAGCAATTTAGTCCTGATCAAATTGTTAACAAAATGAAATTGCAAGAAACTGATTCAGCACCATTAACTTAATTTTTTACTCCCTTTTGTATTGATGACACATTCATTTCCGTCCCAACTCATTGATCGCTTTGGTCGCACTGTCGATTATTTACGCATTTCCATTACGGATCGTTGTGATTTTCGCTGTGTGTACTGCATGGCAGAAGACATGACTTTTTTGCCGCGCAATCAAATTTTAAGTCTTGAGGAAATTTATCTTCTCGCAAAAACATTTGTTGAATTAGGCGTGAAAAAAATTCGCATTACTGGCGGTGAACCTTTGGTACGAAAGGGTGCGTTGGACTTATTAGCCTCTTGCGGCGCGTTGGAAGGCTTGCAGGAGCTGGTTTTAACCACGAATGGTTCACAACTTGTTACCGCTGCGCCGATTTTAAAATTGGCAAATGTGAAACGCTTGAACATCAGTTTAGACACGCTCGATGCTGAAAAATTCAAAGCAATCACACGCACGGGTGATTTAGAGCACGTGTTAAATGGTATTAAAGCCGCAAAAAAAATTGGTTTTGAACGGATTAAATTGAACGCAGTCATTTTGAAAAATCGTAATCATTCCGAGGTTTGTGATTTAGTGCAATTTGCCGTTGATAACGAAATTGACATTAGTTTTATTGAAGAAATGCCGCTGGGAATTGTCGAAAAACATAATCGTGCAGAAACTTATTATTCAAGTGACTACATTCGCGCCGATTTAGCTCAAAAATTCACACTGCAAAAAATATCAGATAACACGGGAGGTCCTTCGGATTATTACGCAGTGGTAAATACACAAAGCCGCGTCGGTTTTATTTCGCCGCACAGTCATAATTTTTGCAGCACTTGTAATCGTGTGCGTTTAACGGTTGAAGGTCGATTATTACTTTGTTTAGGTAATGAGCATTCAATTGATTTGAAAGCTATTTTGCGCTCCCCCGATTTCACGACTAAAAAATTAAAACAAGCCATTATTGAATCAATGGAAATCAAACCTGAAAAACACGAATTTAATGTTAAAGAACAACCGATTATTTTGCGTTATATGAACATGACGGGTGGTTGATCGCGGTTGTAATGGAAAGGCTTTAAATTTAAAAAGTGAGGTTTTCTTTCAAAAATGCCACGATTCTATCTTCGAGCCAATAAACAGGACGTAGCGGATTTTTACCCGAAATAAAGCCAACATGACCGCCGTGTTTCGTAAGCTCTAATTTCACACACGAAGCCAATTCACTTACGCTTGGCACAACCTCTGCTGTCATAAACGGATCATCTTGAGCATGAATGAGCAGTGTTGGTACAGCAATCGATTTTAAAAATCGTCTCGAACTTGCTTTGGCGTAGTAATCATGAACATCTTTAAAATCATACAATTTTGCAACAACACGGTTATCGTATTCCCAAAAAGATGTAATGTTTGCCAAGTCGCCACATTGTTTAATTTTTTGCGCTTCAGAAAAATTTCCCTGTTTTTGCAAATGTAAGTATTTGTCGTTTATGTAAGTTTTTAGCTCACCTAACAAATTTGCTCGATACAATTTTGAGAAACCGTTATCCAATTTATTCGCACAAAGGCTCAACAAAAAAGGCGTAGACACGGCAACAGCAGATGATAAATTTACCGAATGACCTTTTTCACCTAGCCACTTGAGTAACATATTTGCCCCCAAAGAAAAACCAACTACGGAAAAATGCGTATGAGGTTCACGATTTCGCAACGTATGATATAAAAAATCAATATCTTCAGTTTCTCCCGAATGATAGCAACGCGAAGTGTTATTGTGTTCCCCGCTACAGCCGCGAAAATTCAATGCAACGCTACGGATATTATTTTTTTGCAATGCGTGTTGCAAACCAAGAATGTAGCTCGATTTTGAACTTCCTGACAGCCCGTGCAACAAAACCACTAATGGGCTATCTGAATGAACATTGCACCAATCAATATCTAAAAAATCACCATCAGGAGTAACAAGGCGCTCTCGATGTAATTCTAGTGCAGGAACACGGCGAAACAGTGTGGAAAAAAGCGTTTGCCCATGACAATTTTTTAACCACCACGCTGGCTTAAACGTTGAATTCATAAAAATTGTAAATTGAAAAAACGAGCTGCTAGAAATGCGTACCGCGAAGCATCAAGGCAGTTGTCATTTTTGTTGAAAACACAGCAGATTTTCTGCCCATAAATTTGTTAGGATTAAGACAGTCTTTTGAAAAAAAGTCTAGTTTCAAATCCAGCGAAATTGAGTTAACGCTACATTAGCTTATTTTTATAAACTCTGGTTCATATCATGTCCAAATTTTTCGTTTTAGTTTTATTTTTAACCACTTATCTATTAACAGCGTGTAGCACAATTTCGATGACACCACGCAATACTGAAAATTTGTGTGCCATATTCAAACAAAAAAAAGGCTGGTACAACGCTAGCAGTGAAACTTACAAAAAATGGGGTGTTCCCGTTCCCGTTCAAATGGCAATCATGCACCAAGAATCACATTTTGTTGCTGATGCTCAACCCTCAGACGTATTTTTATTAGGTTTTATACCGTGGTTTAGTTCAAGTAGTGCTTACGGTTATCCGCAAGCCAAAGACGAAACATGGCGCGATTATCAGCACAAAAGCGGCAACAATTTTGCTCAACGGGATAATTTTGCTGATGCTTGTGATTTTATTGGCTGGTATTCGCACAACAGTTATACAAAATTAGGCATTGCCAAAACAGATACACGCAATTTATATCTTGCTTATCACGAAGGTTTAGGCGGTTTTCAACGGCAAACGTATAACCAAAAACCTTGGTTATTGAACGTGTCGAGTAAAGTGGAGCAACGTGCTCGACAATTTCAACAGCAAATCGGCGCGTGTAATTTACGGTGATGACATCTTCTTATTCGTGGAAATTCACTGCTTCAAATTCGCTAATTCGATTTGTTGTCATTGGTTACTTTTTAGCTTTGATTGCGTGCTTGATGAATGCGTTGCCTTTGGTGATTAAATTAGTTTTAGTCATGTTCGTTTTTTTGCACGGCTTACACACGTTAAAAAAATTGGCGGCTGAAAATTGGCAATTGAATTATCAAGACGAAAAAGGTTGGCACACGATTGAGTTTGGCATCACAAAATTGATTAACATTTTGCCGTCAACGGTTATTTCAAAATGGTTTATTTTTTTGCATTATCAAACGATTGAAAAAAAAATTTACCGAATAATCACAAAAGACGCGCTACTTCGAGATATTAACGACTATCGGCAATTAATTGTCATGTTGAAAACTGATGGATTGCAGTAACAACGGTAATTATCATTCCTCAGCATAACCGTCGCAGCGTGTACAAACTCAAAACACTTACCAATAAACTCGGAAAAATCGCTACAAGCAACGGATTGAAATCGTAAATTAAACCGACATGACCAAAAATACTGTCCAAAATATTAAAACTCATTCCAATGCAAATACCAATCATCATGCGGCTTCCGACGTTCATGCCTCGTTTTAAACCCATCACAAACGGTGTTGCCACAAGCAACATCACAAACGTCACCAGCGGATTCACAATGCGCCCCCAAAATGCCAATTCAAACGACTGTGATTTTTGCTGATTACTTTTCAAAAATTCAATGTATTGTGCCAAATCAATTAACGACAAATTATCTGGATTCACGACAGCAATTTTTACCAAATCAGGTGCAATTGTCGTTTGCCAAAATTGCTCGGTTTTAGAACTCGCTTGCATTTTTTCAATTGAAATTTGTGACTGCACCAAATTTTCTAATCGCCATTGTTCATTTTGCAAATAAATTCCTTTTTCGGCGTGTGCCATATTTTGAAGATGCGCCTGACTATTCAATTCGTAAATGCTGATGTCGGCGAGTTCACCGTTATTTTCCAAGTGGCGAACATTGATAAACTTATTATCCTCACGCAACCACAAACCATAAAGTGCGTGTAAAACAAGCGGTTTATTTTGAGCCGTTGCCCTGAGTAATTGAGCATGAGCTTCGGTTGTTGGTGCAATCAATTCGCCAACGCCCACAGAAAACGTTGCCAAAATTGCACCAGAAATTAAAACGGCTCGAACCATTTTTAAAATCGATAAACCCGCCGCTCGCATTGCAATCAATTCGCGGTTATTGCCCATCGCACCCAACACAAACAAACTACCCAGCAATGCGGCGGCAGGTACTAATTCATAACAAACTCGCGGTGAAGTGAGCGCGACATATGAAAAAATTGCCGCCAAATCATAATGTCCTTTGCCAATGTCTTTTAATTCGTCCGATAACGTAAATAAATTAAACAGTGTCAATAATAAAATTAAGGCGATAAACGAACCTTTTAAAATTTCTTTGACAATATATTGCGTTAAAACATTCATCGTAATGATTTTTCCATGTTATTGGTTTTCTGAGTTAATTTAATTTCCATTGCAACACGTCACCTGATTTGATCGGTGTAATTTCGCCATAATTTGTCGGAACAATCCAATCTACTTTTTCTAAACTGATTGTTTCCTTATTTCGTGGCAAACCGTAAAAATCCGCACCGTAAAAACTGGCAAAACCTTCCAATTTATCTAATGCATTCGCACTTTCAAAGGCTTGTGCGTAAAGTTCCAACGCGGCAAATGCACTATAACAGCCCGCACAACCACAACTATTTTCTTTTAAATGCGTCAAATGCGGCGCAGTGTCTGTGCCTAAAAAAAAACTTCGGGTTCGCACTCGTCGCGGCTTTAATTAACGCGAGTCGATGCGTTTCACGTTTTAAAATCGGTAAACAATAAAAATGCGGTTTAATGCCACCTACTAAAATTGCATTGCGATTAAATAGCAAATGTTGCGGTGTAATCGTTGCGGCAATTTTATCGCTCGCAGATTTCACAAATTCAACAGCTTCTTGTGTCGTGACGTGTTCTAAAACAATTCGCAACGCGGGAAAATTCGCCACAATTGCCAACAAATAACGTTCAATAAAAATTCGTTCTCGATCAAAAATATCGCAATCGTCGTCGGTCACTTCACCATGAATCAACAAAGGTAAATCGTATTTTTCCAATGCCGCTAACAAGGGGTAAATTTTTGTTACGTCCGCAACACCAGCATCGGAATTAGTTGTTGCGCCTGCGGGATAAAGTTTAAACGCATAAATATGTTTACATTCCGCCGCACGTTTGATTTCGTCAATCGTCGTTGCCGCTGTTAAATATAACGTCATCAACGGCGTAAAATTCAAGCCTTCGGGAATCGCTTGTAAAATTTCCTCTCGATACGCTAATGCTTGCGCCACGGTTGTCACGGGCGGTTTTAAATTCGGCATGATAATCGCTCGCGCAAATTGACGAGCGGTATGAGGCAAAACTGTTTTTAAAATTGCACCGTTGCGAACGTGCAAATGGCAATCATCGGGGCGAGTAATGGTCAATGTTTTCATAATTGCGTCCTAAGTCTGTAAAATAGGCACATTCTATAGGCTATCGCCTTGAAAAATGAATAATTAGCATCATCTTTTTTATTTTTGGAGTTACAAAAATGCCTCTTTACGAATATGTGTGCAAAGCGTGTGGTCATGAACACGAAGCCTTGCAAAAATTAAGTGCAGAGCCACTTAAAGATTGTCCTATTTGCGAAAAAACCGAATTGGTGAAAAAAATCTCAGCGGCGGGTTTTCGCTTGAAAGGCACTGGCTGGTATGAAACCGATTTCAAAAGCGGCGCGAAAAAGAATGTTGCTGGTGATTCTGCGCCAGGTTCACCAGCTCCAACGGCAAGCACAACCGCCTAAAAATTTTACTTTTTAAACTCAACAGGAAAATCCTATGCGAACCCACAAATGTGGCGAAATTAACACTCAACAACTTGAAAAAACTGTAACAATTTGCGGCTGGGTTCATCGCCGACGTGATCACGGTGGCGTTATTTTTATTGATTTACGCGACCGCGCTGGTTTGGTTCAAGTCGTTTTTGATCCCGATGTGCCTGAAATGTTTTCTGTCGCCGAACACGTTCGCAGTGAATACGTTTTGCAAATTACAGGGCTAGTTCGCCCACGTCCAGAAGGCACGATTAACAAAAATATGCACTCGGGCGAAATTGAAATTTTGGCGAAAGGCATTGAAGTTTTGAACGAATCCGAAACGCCACCATTTCCAATTGAAAGCGACATCGAAGTAAATGAAGAATTACGTTTGCGCTACCGTTATTTGGATTTGCGTAAGGCTTCGATGCAAGAAAAAATGAAAGTGCGTCGTGACGTGACACGAGTGCTAAGAAATTATTTAGATGACAACGATTTTTTTGAAATCGAAACGCCATATTTGACCAAAGCCACGCCCGAAGGCGCACGCGATTACATTGTGCCAAGTCGCACACACGAAAATTCATTTTTCGCGTTGCCACAATCGCCGCAACTTTATAAACAAATGTTGATGATTGCGGGTTTTGACCGTTATTACCAAGTCGTGCGCTGTTTCCGTGACGAAGATTTACGCGCCGATCGTCAACCAGAATTTACACAACTTGATATTGAAACGTCGTTCATGACTGAAAATCAAATCATGAATGTCATGGAAGAAATGATTCGCCAGTTGTTTGCGAAAGTGATTAACGTTGAACTCGATGCTGTTTTTCCACGCATGACTTACGCGGAATCCATGTCGCGTTTCGGTGTGGATCGTCCTGATTTGCGGATTCCGTTAGAACTTGTCGATGTCGGTGACGACATGAAGCACGTTGATTTCAAAGTTTTTTCTGCACCAGCAAATGATGAAAAAGGTCGCGTCGCAGCAATGCGCGTGCCGAATGGTGGAGAATTACTCAGCCGTAAAGACATCGAAGATTTAACCAAATTCGTCAGTATTTACGGCGCGAAAGGTTTGGCATACATCAAAGTTAACGATTTAAACGCGGGCATTGACGGCTTGCAATCACCGATTGTGAAATTCGCACCTGCTGACGTTTGGGCAAGCGTTTTAACAAAAACTAACGCTCAAAATGGTGATTTAATTTTCTTCGGTGCAGATAAAACTACCGTTGTAAACGAGGCAATGGGCGCGTTGCGGGTGAAATTAGGTCATGATTTGAATTTAATTCAAGGTGATTGGAAACCTGTTTGGGTGATTGATTTCCCGATGTTTGAATGGGATGAAAAAGGCGGACGTTTCAACGCAATTCATCATCCATTCACTGCGCCAAGTTGCTCTGTTGAACAATTAAAATCGAATCCAGGCGCGGCATTATCACAGGCTTATGATTTGGTGTTGAACGGTACGGAAGTCGGTGGCGGTTCAATTCGGATCAATCGCCCTGCAATGCAACAAACGGTGTTTGAAATTTTGGGCATTGGTGAAGAAGAAGCGCGTGAAAAATTCGGTTTCTTGCTCGAAGCGTTAAAGTACGGTGCGCCACCACACGGGGGGTTAGCGTTTGGTTTAGATCGTTTGGTGATGCTCATGACGGGTTCAAGTTCGATTCGTGACGTGATTGCTTTCCCTAAAACACAATCTGCTGCGTGTCCATTGGTCAATGCCCCTGCGGTTGTAACGGATGAACAGTTAAAAGAATTGGGTATTCGTTTGATTAAACCCGCTGGAAAAGAGAAAGTTTAAAATCTCATCATTTGTAGCAGGTGATTTGAAAATAATCACCTGCCACTATTTCAAATTGCGTTATCAATTCCATAAGCAATGAACTTAAAACGCTCCAAATTATTTTTCATTTTGCCCGTTATTTTTATTCTTCCATCTTGTTTTAAGGGTGGATTTTTAACAACACTCGGCGATGATTATCAAAAAAGCCAACCACAAACGGAAACGCATTGGAATTTTTCTCAAACAAGTGAAGATCGTTTAATTGCACATCAAGGCAGTGTTACCAATCTCAGTCATTGGTGGGAAAATTTTAATGATTCAACGTTGAATCTTCTCTTAATTGCCGCACAACAACAAAGTTATTCGATTGCAAAAGCTAAATCCAATATTGAGCAAGCACGCGCCAATTTAGTGGGTGCAAATGCAAAGCAATTTCCAACGATTGATTCCAATCTTGTTTACAATCGCGCAATGTTTAATTACGGTGGCTTATCGTCTATTTCACGAGCTATCGAACAATTCGATATTCAATCTAACTGGGAAATTGATTTGTTTGGTGGAATAAGCCGTCAAAAAGAAGCAAATGAAAGCCAATTAGAATCTAATATTTTAACGTGGCATGATGCACGAGTAGCTGTGGCTGTGGAATTGGCAAACGCTTACATCGATTACCGTTCTTGTGAAAATAAAAAAACATTAGTCATTCAAGATTTAAATACGCATCAATTATCAGAAAAACTGACAACAATTTCCAATCAGGCTGGATTTAATTCATCATCTGATTTAGCTTTGATTCGAGCTAATTTAGCACAAGCATCAAACACGCTATTTCAACAAACCGCTCAGTGTGAAAAAGTTATTAAAAGTTTAGTCGCAATGACTGGATTGAAAGAAACAGAAATACGTCAACATTTAAAACCTGAAAAAAATCAAACAAATTTATTGCCCAAACCGCCACCATTTAAAATAGATTCTTTACCCGCAAACGTTGTGTTGCAACGCCCAGATGTTGCGGCTGTTGAACGTGAAGTTGCTTATGCGAGTGCAAATATTGGTGTCGCAGAAGCCAATCGTTTTCCAAAATTGACGATAACGGGAAATATTGCCCCAGCGTTTCAGAGCATCAATGCCGCGTCTATACTTTTTACGCCAACATGGGCAATTGGTCCCACGCTTAGTTTGCCATTGTTTGATGCTGGAAAACGCTTTGCGAATCTGAAAGTTGCCAAAGTGCAATATGAAACCGCCGTCGTTAATTTTCATTGCGTCGTTCGCACGGCTGTTAAAGAAATCGAAGAAGCACAAATTCGATTAACCAGTGTTAGCCAGCAATTACCAAAAATGCGTGCTAATCTCGAACATCATCAAAAAATACTTTCTAATGCACAAGAACTCTATAACGCAGGGTTAAGTAATTTAATTGACCTTGAATCTTCTAAACATAATGTTTTATCTGCTGAAATGACATTGCAAGAAATTGAATACGAAGAAGTTAGAGCATGGATTGCGCTTTATCGTGCGGCTGGAGGCAGTTGGACATGAAAAAAAACCTGATATTTGTAACGCTTATTTTGGCGTTATCAGTTTTATTGATGCTATTTATCAATCAGAAAAAAGAGGATAAAGCACCACAAAATTCCGTTGTAAAACCTGCTCTGAACATTACGTTTATTGAGCCAAAAGCACAAGAGATACCAAAAACATTGGAAGCAACGGGTTCTATTGTCGCGTGGCAAGAAGCCATTATTAACACAGAAATTAACGGCTTGAAATTAGTTGAAATCAAAATTCAAGTCGGTGATACGGTGAAAAAGGGGCAAGTGTTAGCCCTTTTTTCCGATGAATCCGTATTGATTGATGTGGCGCAAAGTAAAGCCTCACTGATGGAGGCACAAGCGAATTTTACCGAGGCTCAACTTAATGCTCAACGCGCTCAAAAAGTGACTGATTCTGGCGCATTAAGCTCTCAACAAATCAGCCAATACTTAACACAAGAAAAAATTACTCAAGCCAAAATGGAATTAGCACACGCACAGTTAAACTCCCAATTATTACGTCAACGCAACACGCAAGTTTTGGCAAGCGATGACGGTGTTATTTCTTCGCGCAGTGCCACATTAGGAATGGTTGCCTCGCAAGGTCAGGAATTATTTCGCCTGATTCGTCAAAATCGTTTGGAATGGCAAGCCGAATTAACGGCAAGCGAAATGACTCAAATTCAACCAATGATGGACGTTAATGTTTCTGTTCCAGATGTAGCGACCGTTAAAGGAAAAGTGCGAACTCTTGCACCGTCATTAGACAAACAACATCGCAGCGGCTTGGTATATGTTGATTTGCCACAAGTTACAAAACCTGGCATTCGTGCGGGTATGTTTGCACGCGGGGAATTTAATCTTGGCTCTAAAAAAGGGATCACTCTTCCACAAAATGCGGTCAGTTTGCGTGATGGCTTTAATTATGTTTTTCGGTTGAGTGAAATTAAAAATAATTTGAGCAAAGTTCATCAAGTCAAAGTTCAAACAGGACAGCGTGTTAATGATTGGGTTGAAATTATTTCAGGTGTTGAATCGCAAGATAAATTAGTCGCGGGTGGTGGCGCATTTTTAAACGATGGTGATACTGTGAACGTGGTAGTGCAATGAACGTTTCTGCATGGTGCATTCGCAATCCGATTCCTGCCGTAATGTTATTTGTGCTGTTGACATTTGCTGGGTTAATGAGTTTTTTTTCAATGAAAATTCAAAATTTTCCAGATTTAGATCTTCCAACGGTGGTTGTAACAACAACATTAGAAGGCGCGTCGCCATCACAATTGGAAACCGATGTTGCACGAAAAATTGAAAATACGCTCGCTACGTTACAAGGTTTAAAACATATTTCGACGAAGGTTCAAGATAGCGTTGTGAAAGTGACTGCCGAATTTCGATTGGAAAAACCTGTTCAAGAAGCCGTTGATGATGTTCGTTCAGCAATAGCTAAAATTCGTTCCGATTTACCCACAGAAATTCATGATCCGATTGTTACCAAACTTGATTTGGCAGGTTCACCCGTTTTGGCTTTTGCGGTATCTTCAACTCAGCGTGATGACGAATCTTTATCATGGTTCATTGATGATGTTGTCACAAAACGCCTACTTACGGTTAAGGGCGTAGGCGCGGTTAATCGAGTTGGTGGCGTGAATCGAGAAATTGCAATTTCGCTTAATCCAACAAAATTACAATCTTTAGGCACAACGGCAACAGAAATTTCTCGTCAATTGCGACAAGTACAAAAAGACAGTTCGGGTGGACGAATAAATTTAGGTGATGGTGAACAACCAATACGCACTTTAGCCAGTGTTTCTTCAGCAGAAGAATTGAATAAATTGTCGTTATCGCTCGTTAATGAAAAAAAAATTCGTCTTGAACAAATAGCAACCATTAAAGACAGCATAGCTGAACCTCGCGCTTTAGCATTATTGAATGGTAAACCCGTTATTGGTCTTGAAATCACTCGCAGTCGTGGGGCAAGCGATGTTGAAGTTGGTGCAGGTATAAAAAATGTGTTGGCTGAGTTAAAGCAAGCAAATTCGGATTTAATTTTTACGGAAGCCTTTAATTTCGTCATTCCTGTTGAAGAAGAATTTGCAGGCTCGATGGCTATGTTATACGAAGGCGCGTTACTTGCAGTTCTTGTTGTTTGGCTGTTTTTGAAAGATTGGCGAGCTACTTTTGTTACCGCAATCGCATTGCCTTTATCGGTTATTCCAACTTTTTTGGGCATGGATTATTTAGGTTTTTCGTTAAACGTTATTACTTTATTGGCATTATCGTTAGTCATTGGCATTTTGGTTGATGACGCTATTGTAGAAGTTGAAAATATTGTGCGTCATTTACAAATGGGAAAAACACCTTATCAAGCCGCGTTAGAAGCTGCTGATGAAATTGGTTTAGCCGTCATTGCAACGACGTTTGCATTAGTCGCTGTTTTTTTACCAACGGCATTCATGACAGGTGTCGCGGGGCAATTTTTCAAACAATTTGGTTGGACAGCATCATTAGCGGTCATTGCTTCATTAGTTGTTGCAAGAATGCTAACGCCAATGATGGCGGCTTATTTATTACGCATACCAAAAGATAAAAAACAAAAAGACGGTTATGTGATGCGTCATTATTTGGCATTAGCACACTGGTGTTTGAAAAATCGTTTAATCACGATATTGGGCGCAATCGCGTTTTTTGTTGGCTCATTATCTTTAATTCCCTTGTTGCCAACAGGATTTATTCCCGCTGATGACAATCCTCAAACGCAGGTTTTTATTGAGTTGCCCTCTGGTGTGTCCATAAAACAAACACAAGCCTCCGCAGACAATGCACGAAAATTACTTGTCGATATTCCTTACATCAAAAATATTTATACAACCATCGGTGGGGGGTCAGCGGGAAGCGACCCTATGGCAAACCAAAGTGATAGTGATGTTCGTAAAGCAACACTCACAATTACATTGGCTAATCGTGAAGATAGACCCATTCGCAAACAAGTCATCGAACAGCAGATTCGACAAGCCTTGCAAAAATTACCTGCTGTGAGAACCAAAGTTGGCTTGGGAAGTTCAGGGGAAAAATATATTTTAGTTTTGAGCAGTGATGATGCTTATGCTTTAAACACTGCCGCACAAGCTGTCGGGCATGACCTTAGAACGATTGCAGGTTTAGGCACAATTACTTCGAGTGCAGCATTAGTTCGCCCTGAAATTATTGTAAAACCTGATTTTGAAAGTGCGGCAGATTTAGGTGTTACCAGTAGTGATATTGCTCAAACACTACGCATTGCTACTGTCGGAGATTATGATTCTGCATTGCCAAAACTCAATTTAAACCAAAGACAAATTCCGATTGTCGTGAAAGTAGAAGGCATCACACGCGAGGATATATCTCATTTAGAACAATTAAGCATACCTTCAATAAAATCAGGTTCGTCAGTCATTATTGCTCAAGTGGCGCATTTAGAATTAGGCAGTGGTTCGGCTGTCATTGAACGTTATGACCGTTCTCGTAACGTTAATTTTGAAATTGAATTATCGGGTATGCCGCTTGGTGACGTTGCAAAAGCGGTGCAAGAGTTACCAAGTTTGCGTAATCTGCCTTTTGGTGTGAAGCAAATTAACATTGGTGATGCCGAAATGATGACCGAATTATTTAATAGCTTTGGTTT
>CAIRCR010000305.1 GCA_903877065.1 uncultured Pseudomonadota bacterium | reverse complement strand
GCACTTTGCCAGCGGCAAGTGCGGGGACTTTTTCGGTTATTTTTCCCAAATAAAAATAACGTGAGCCTGTGACTTTTAATCGTTCAACCGAACCTTCAACCACATTTAAACGCACTAAACCTTCCAAAACGTCCTGTTCTGGAATTTCGACTAAAACGGTGGGATAACCTTTGTCTTTATAAATGGCTTCTAAGGTTTGACGCGCTTTTTCGACATCATCAACGGATTTATTTTTACCTAAAAATGGATACAGCGTTTTTTCAATTAACGAACTGTTTAACACGGTATTGCCGTCAACTTGTAACTCAAACAAATCGAATCCAGGTTGTTCTGATTTTGTTGCTACGGCAACATCGTTGGATTGACTGTTTTGCGCGATGACGGGCAAAGCGCAAAACAGAAATGTAAAAGGCACAAGGCGTAAAAAACCTTGTACTGTGTCCTTTTGAGTTGTACTGATTTTTTTATCCGTCATGTCTCATAAGTTAGTTAATGATCACTTTAGTTGAATCTCCAAACCGCCTTTGGCATTTGAATCTGCAACAGGCACAATTTCCGAGTGAATATTGTTATCTGTGCCAAGATGTGAAAAGGGAATAACGGGATTACTCGCATCAAATGGGATCGCAGTAAGAAAACCACGCGGGTCTGAACTCGTCACAAATGCACCTGTTTTGCCCCATGCTTGCGTTGAGGTAAATGCACCAATCACAGCAGGACTGCTCCAATTATCTGTTAATGCTCTGAGCAATTTAGTTTTAAGTTCCCATTGTTTATCAGCTACTTTTTTTGTTTGATAAAGCGCGGCACCTTCTGTCCAAATTGGATAAACACCAGCGGCAACGTTTTCTAAAGTTGGGGCGTAACCATCAATTTTGATATAACGCCAAGGGTCGCCACCTGTGCCATCTGCTTTAACAGAGGTATTTCGGTCAACGCTGTTAAATGCAATGCCCCAACGTTTCGCAAAACCTGTGCCTTCGACCACATTGTTAAAACCGAGCGTGTTAGTGCCATTTTGCCAATCGTTCAAAATTGTTCCTGAATCGGCAATGCTTTTGGGAGCTTTTACAATTGGTAAAGAAGTATTTTCGACAAGCGCATCATCTTTAACAGGTACAACGGGTGTAATTGAATTTGCCGTTGTTGGATAGTTCAAAAATTTTGCATACGCCACCACAATAGCCGCTGCACCGTTGTTACGAGTTGCCAACGCAACAGGCGTTAAATTTTCACCTGTCGCAGATTCTTTAGACGGTGCGCTAACCGCAGCATCATTCAAAATACTTTTATCGAGCAAACTTTTAACTTTGTTGCCGTCAGTTTTATCAACAATTTTGAATTGTTCCCATGCACCAATTTTTCCTGCGAGCAGGGAAGCTAACACATTGCGGTTCAGATTTGGCATATCACGTTCGCTGTAATGACCAATTTCAACATCACTAGGTAATGTTCCCGCACGTTTTTGAGCGGCTTGTAAAACTTTATATAAATCAAGTGTTACACCTACACCATAAACAGTTCCCCCCGTTGAAATAACCGTATATGCCTCTTCACCAACTCTGGAAACATTTTTAAAATTCAGTGGCCATTTAACTTCAAATTTCCCCGTTGTAAGTTCTTTCACCTGTTCGGGGTAATTGAGCGTACCAGGCTTGAGCAAAATATCGGGATCGTTCGCTGTAAAACCCGCATCAGAGAATTTTTTAACTAAAAATTTTGCGGCATTTTCACTACTAATCACAGCTCCCCACGAAGCGGTATTTTTGGCATCAGCTGTCCAATCAGTGTTTTTGGTACTCAAAATATTGAGATGTTCTAACGTAATTTTGCCTATCAACGGCACGACACCATAACCTGACGAACCTACCGCGCGTTTTTCAAGAAGAATTTTTTTACCTGCCAAACCAGCCCCTAAATTTTCATTACCGATAAAGTAATAAGCCGTCCAACGTGCGCCAACTGTATTGGTTTTTGGATTGACATCGGCAAAATAATCAAAAGTATTCGGGGCGGCAAGTGTTTTGGTAATAACTTCGCCATAAGCCTTGTCTTGCACAGAAGCACCTGATGTATAAATAGCAATATCAGGTGCTTTGTCTGTCCACGGTGTCAACGCGAAACTGGTTTGTGTACCGAGTAATAACGAAACTGTAACTGCTAATTTTGTAGCTTTCATAGACGTTTTCCTTGAATAAAAATGAAAATAACGGGCGCAACACTTACGTTAAAACGCCCTGCGTCTAAGATTATACACAATTTATTTTTCGCTATGTATCTTGATACATAAAGATGATTTTTATTTCAATTGAAATTCTAAACCGCCCTTAGCATTTGAATCAGCAACGGGTACGGTTTCTAAATGTATCGTGCCATCACTTCCTAAATGTGTAAAAGGTACAACGGGATTGCTTGTATCGAAGGGAACGTCATTGACAAAACCACGAGGATCAGCCGTCGTGGCAAAAATGCCTGTTTTTCCCCAAGGTTGAGTTGTATTTACAATATTCGCCACGCTTGGACTACCCAAGTTGTCAGCTAATGTTTTTAACAATTTTGTTTTAGATGTCCAATCTTTGTCAGAAGCAAGCGTTGTTCGATAAAGAATTGAACCTTCTGCCCAAAGTGGATAAGCACCTGCGGCAACGTTTTCTAAAGTTGGGGCGTAACCGTCAATTTTAATATAACGCCAAGGATCGCCACCCGCAGTACCGTCAGCTTTAGCGGCATTGTTACGATCCGCACTATTTATGGCAATTCCCCAACGTTTTGCAAAACCAGAACCATCAACAACATTGTTGTAGCCCGTCACGTTTGTACCATTTTGCCAATCGATTAAGAGATTACCTGTGTCTGATGTGCCAGTTGGTGATTTGACGATGGGTAAAGCTGCATCTTCATCGGTCGGTTTATTCGGTGTTGCACTAGCTGGCGCAATCGAATTGGCGACTCCTGGATAATTTAAGAATTTAGCATAAGCCACCGCGCCAATCGCCGCGCCGTTGTTTCTTCTGCCCACAGCAACGGGTGTTAAATGACCTCCAGATGTTGATTCTTTATAAGGTGCTGAAACCCCAGCTTCTGTGAGAATGCTTGGATCTAAAAGCGTTTTGACTTTATCGCCGTCAGTTTTATCGACAATTTTGATTTGTTCCCAATTTCCTATTTTGCCTGCTAAAAATGAACCCACTTCATTGCGATTAAGGTTCGGCAAATCTTTTTCAGCATATTTTCCAACTTCGGCTGAACTTGATAATGTTCCCGCTCTTTTTTGAGCAACTTGCAAAACTTTATATAAATCTTGAGTCACACCAACACCGTAGACTAATCCACCCGTTGGAATGCTTGTAAAAGATTTACCTTTTACTGGGATTGAAGTCAGATTTGTAGGCCATTTAGGTTCGGGTTTACCTGTGATTACTTCGTTGACGGGTGTTGGATAGTTTTCTGTTCCAGATTTCAATAAGCTGTTTGAATCAACGCCTAAAAAACCACCATCTGATTGATGTTTTGCTAAATACTTACTGCCGTTAGCACTGCTAATCTCTGCTTTCCACGCACCTGTACCATTCGCCACCCAGTCGGTAGCTTTTGCACCAGAAATGTTGAGATATTCGAGAGGAATGCTTGCGACCAAAGGCACAACGCCATAACCCGCAGCACCATAAATACGTTTTTCTAAGAGAATTTTTTTACCTGCTAATCCCGCGCCGAGCGTTTCATTACCCGTGAAGTAATAAGCCGTCCAACGAGAACCCACGTTGCCAGATTTAGGGTTTACATCATCAAAAACGTCAACACTGCCAGTTGCAGCGAGTGTTTTTTTCACTATTTCACCATACGCTTTATCTTGCGCTGCACCACCTGACGTATAAATTGTAA
Organism: uncultured Pseudomonadota bacterium; assembly: GCA_903877065.1. GTDB lineage: Bacteria > Pseudomonadota > Gammaproteobacteria > Methylococcales > Methylomonadaceae > UBA10906. The sequence continues at coordinate 5,822 of CAIRCR010000305.1, read as the reverse complement.
TATCGGCAACACCATCTTGCCATGGTGTTAGAGCGTGTGAAACTTGCGAACCTAACAAAAGGGAAATCGCAAAACCAAGTTTTGTTGTCTGTTTCATAAAACCTTCTTTTTTAAAATAAAATCTTGAAAATGAATACGGATAAAACTCAATATCCGTTTTTGTCGTTAAGAATCTTAGAGAAAGTGATACAAAATATGAAACGGTATTATTCGATAGTATTATCTAAAATGTAGATATTCTGAGTGCTTGCTTTAAAAATTGTGTGGGCTTTAATTATTCAGTCGGAAAAATTAAATAATCTGTCCATTTTCTTTCACCAGTAGCATTTTCGGGTGTCGGTAATAATTTTTCATTCCACCCTCCGCCCAATGCTTTTATCAATAAAACACAAGCCATCAATTGTTCTCCGTGTAACAACATAGCGGTTTGGCGATTTGATAACGTTGCCGTTTGTGCGGTCATCACATTCAAATAACTAATTGTTCCCGCTTGATATTGATTGATTGTCAGCGATAACGCCTGATTTGCCGCTTCAACCGCTTTATTTTGGACAGCTGTTTCTTCTTCCAAAATTCGCAACGCGGCTAAATTGTCTTCAACTTCTTGAAAACTGGTTAAAACCGTTTGTCGATACGCGGCAACACTTGCATCAAAACCATCAATTGCCTGTTTGTATTGTGCATTTTTAGTTCCTCCATCAAACAACGTTATCGCCGCACCCGCAGGTCCTAATGCCCAATAACGCCGCGCCATTGTGAATAAAGTCGTTATATCTGTGGTTTGAAATCCATTGTTTGCCGCTAAATTTAAGGTTGGAAAATAAGCCGCTTTCGCCACACCAATTTGAGCATTTGCCGCTGAAATTTTGCGTTCAGCTGCCGCAATATCGGGGCGACGTTCTAACAATTCCGAAGGTAAAACAACAGGAATCACGGGCGGTTTTATGTCTAAAGGTGAAGAAGTTAACGATAATTCTGCGGGCGTTTTGCCAATTAAAACGGCAATCGCGTGTTCTAATTTCGCCCGCGCAATGCCCAAATTGATAGCTTGAGCGCGGATAGATTCGAGTTGCGTTTGCGCTTGCATCACATCACTTTTTGCAACGATACCGACGGCATAACGATTTTTGATAATGTCTAAGGTTTTACTGTAAGCAAGCTCGGTTTCATCAAGTAACGTTTTCTGTGCGTCTAATACTTTGATTTGAAAATAATCTTGCGCGAGAGTTGCTTGCGTTGAAAGTTGCAGAGCTTGCAATGTGGCGGCACTGGCTTGAGCATTTCCTGTATTCGCTTCAACTTGTCGCGCTACACTGCCCCACAAATCAGGTTCCCATGCAATACTCACCGCTGTGCCAAATAAATTCCGAATGCCAGGCACGGCGACACTTTGCCCCGTTGCCGCTTGAAAACGACTGGTTGTTCCAGTCATGTTTAAAATCGGTAAAAAAGACGATTGCGCGGCTTGCACTAAATGTTGCGCTTGGTGATATTGCGCCTGCGCTTGAATAATGGATTGATTCGCGCTTGCCACTTGTTCTTCTAACGCATTAAGCCGCGCATCATTAAAAATTTCCCACCATTGACTTGGCAATGACGTATCACGCGGCTGGGCTTGTTTCCAGCCTTTCGCTTCTTTAAATTCATGGGCAACAATGGCTTCGGGTTTAACGTAATCTTTTCCAACCACACAGCCCGTTAATTGTGTAATAAACAACGTATAAATGAAGCATTTTTTTGTGCAAAAATTCATAAAACCTTAACCGTACGGGTAAAAAACGGACGCTGAAACCACAATCGCAAACGATCAAGGTAAAGATAAACCACAGGGGTTGTGTATAAAGTCAGTATTTGACTAAACATTAAACCACCGACAATTGAAATACCGAGCGGCTGACGTAATTCTGCGCCATAACCTGTTCCCAACGCCAAGGGTAATGCACCAAATAAAGCTGCTAACGTGGTCATTAAAATCGGTCTAAAGCGCATTGAACAGGCTTTAAAAATGGCTTCTTCAGAAGATAAACCTTGTTTGCGTTCGGCATCGAGGGCGAAATCAATCATCATAATGGCATTTTTCTTGACGATACCAATTAACAAAATAATGCCGATGATGCCGATAATTCCCAGTTCACCGCCTGTTACCAACAATGCCACCAACGCACCCACGCCAGCCGATGGCAACGTCGATAAAATCGTCAGCGGGTGAATATAACTTTCATACAAAACGCCCAAAACGATATAAATACTCACCAACGCGCCTAAAATCAGCCACAGTTGATTTTTCAATGATTCTTGAAACGCTTTTGCCGCACCTTGAAAACTACCTTGAATTTCAGACGGCACGCCAATTTCTCGCATGGTTTTTTCAATGATTTCGGTCGCTGTAGATAATGACGTGCCTTCTTTGAGATTAAATGAAATCGTTGCCGCCGCAAATTGCCCTTGATGATTCACCGTTAATGCGGTGTTCGTTGCGGTGAAATTCGCAACACTCGATAACGGAACTTGTGCGTCGCCTCCAAGTTGCCCAACCGTGGCAGACGGCACACTGATATAAAGTTGTTTCAATGCTTCGGGACTTTGCCAGTATTCAGGCGCGAGTTCCATTACAACGCGATATTGATTGAGCGGATTATAAATAATTGAAACCTGACGTTGTCCAAACGCATCATTCAAACTGCTGTCAATCATGCCTTGATTTATCCCGTATCGCGCCGCCATTTCTCGATTCACAACTAAGCTAATTTGTTGTCCTTTGTCTTGTTGATTAGTGTTCACGTCTTTTAATTCGGGCAATTTAGATAATGCCGCCAGCATTTTCGGTGTCCATTCACGCAATAAATTCAAATCATCCGATTGCAAACTAAAGTCGTACATGGTCGATGAAGGTCGCCCACCAATTCTCAATTCTTGTGACGGATGCAGAAAAATTTTAGCACCTGCAATGCGGTCAAGCGTATGTCGCAAACGCGCCATCACTTTATCAACAGAATCACGTTCATCATGCGGCTTTAAACCCACAAAAACCATTGCATTATTGGCATCGTTGCCTGCAAAACCCACCACATTACTGACGGCGGGGTCTTTACGAATTAACTCGGTGAACTCGAATAATTTTTTTTGTAATGCCCAAAAAGACGTGCTTTGATCAGCTTGAATGCCACCATTTAAGCGTCCGCCATCTTGTGTGGGGAAAAAACCTTTATCAATAACGCCATACAAATAAACATTTAAGCCAATCGTGCTAAATAAAATCAGCATTGTGATTCGGCTGTGACGTAACGCCCAATGTAGCGAACGTTCATAACCTTTTTGCAGAGCATCAAAAAAACGTCCGATGCCTAAATAAATTCGCCCATGATGGGGATTTTCTTTGTGCAACCAACGCGCACATAACATCGGTGCAGTGGTTAAAGAAATAATTAACGACACCAAAACGGCGGCGGACAACGTCACGGCAAATTCACGAAATAAACGCCCCACAATCCCGCCCATGAGCAAAATGGGAATAAATACCGCAACCAATGACACGCTCATTGCCAGTACAGTAAAACTCACTTCTTTGGTTGCTAGTAACGCCGCTTTAAACGGTGAAACGCCTTTTTCGATATGGCGGCTGGTGTTTTCCAAAACCACAATGGTGTCATCCACCACAAATCCTGTGGCAATCGTCAACGCCATCAGCGATAAATTGTTGACGCTGTAATTGAAAAAATACATCACCGTACACGCGCCGATGAGCGACACAGGAACGGTGATAATTGGCACAAGTGCTGAACGAAAATTGCGTAAAAATACTAGCACCACCAAAATCACTAACACAATTGAAATCAGCAAACTGTTTTCAACTTCATCAATCGAAGCACGAATAGTCAGCGATCTATCAACGGCTATTGATACATCAATTTCATTGTTCATCGAGGCGCGAACTTCAGGTAATAAGGCTTTAATTTGATTAACCGTTTCGACCACATTTGCAGTCGGTTGTTTTCGGATAACCAATAACACGGACGGTTTGCCATCTTTCAAGCCCGTATTGCGCAAATCTTCTACCGAATCTTCGACTTTTCCTAAATCCGAAATTCTAACCGCCGCACCGTTGCGATAACTCACAATTAACGGTGAATAATCAACGGCTTTTCGTGCTTGGTCATTGGCTAAAACTTGCCAGCGTTGCTGATTATTTTCAATCACGCCTTTAGGGCGATTAACATTGGTTTGCGTAATTGCAATTCGGACATCTTCAAGGCTAATGCCGTATTTATTCAGCGCGTTCGGATTTAATTCAACCCTCACAGCAGGTGACGTTGCGCCGCCAATTTGAACTTGTCCCACACCCGACACTTGCGAGATTTTTTGCATCAAAATGGTTGAAGCCTTGTCGTACATTTCCCCGCGATTGAGTTTATCTGACGTTAACGCCAACACCATAATCGGTGCATCAGCAGGATTATCTCGGCGATAATTGGGACGATTTGGCATCGTCGGTAACAAACTGCTTGCTGCATTGATAGCCGCTTGCACGTCACGCGATGCGCCGTTAATGTCGCGTTCTAAATCAAATTGCAACGTGATTCGCGTTGTTCCTGCGCTGCTACTCGATGTCATTTCAGCAACACCAGCAATTCGACCTAATGCGCGTTCTAATGGCGTTGCCACGGTTGCCGCCATCGTTTCTGCACTTGCGCCAGGTAATTGGGCTTGCACGGTAAGTGTAGGGAAATCGACTTGCGGCAATGACGCAACGGGTAAATTCAAAAACGCCAAAATGCCACTCAAGGCTATGGCTAACGTTAATAAACTCGTCGCAACGGGGCGATAAATAAAAAGCGCGGATAAATTCATGATTTATTGTTCACTTTCAAATAGTTCGGGTGGATTCAATCCCAATCCATGACTGAATTTTTTTGCTAACGTGTCCATCCACAAATAAATCACGGGCGTGGTGTAGAGCGTTAATAATTGACTGAGTAGCAAACCGCCGACCATCGTAATTCCTAATGGATGACGTAATTCCGAACCGACACCACTGCCGAGCATCAAAGGCAACGCGCCGAGTAATGCCGCCAATGTCGTCATTAAAATCGGACGAAAACGCAATAAACACGCTTGAAAAATCGCATCCGCTGGCAACATTCCTTGTTTACGTTCGGCTTCGAGTGCGAAATCAATCATCATAATCGCGTTTTTCTTCACGATACCAATTAACAAAATAATGCCGATGATGCCAATAATGCCTAAATCATTATCTGAAATCATCAACGCGAGCAATGCACCCACACCCGCCGAAGGCAGTGTTGAAAGAATCGTAATCGGGTGAATATAACTTTCGTACAACACGCCAAGCACAATATAAACCGTGACAATCGCCGCTAAAATCAACCACAACGTGTTATCGAGCGAGGCTTTAAACGCTAACGCCGCGCCTTGATAACTGGTGCGAATACTTAACGGCAAATCAATTTCTTCTTTCACGCGCTCAATTGCCGCCACCGCATCACCCAATGACGCATTCGGAGCTAAATTAAACGACAACGTTGCCACAGGAAATTGATTGAGATGATTGATTGAAAGCGGCGTGGCGCGTTCGGATAATTCGGCAATCGTAGACAACGAAACTTGCGTGCCGTTACTCGATGGAATGCGTAAATCATTGAGCGATTCAGGGCGAATTTGTGACTTGGGATCAACTTCCAGCACAACGCGATATTGATTTGATTGCGTGAAAATGGTCGAAACCAAACGTTGTCCATAAGCACTGTAAAGCGCGTTATCAATCGCCGCCGTTGTTATACCGAGCCGACTTGCGGTGCTACGGT
>CAIRCR010000304.1 GCA_903877065.1 uncultured Pseudomonadota bacterium | reverse complement strand
GGAATTTAGTTTATTTACAGCAATTGGTCGCGTCAATTACCGCCAAAGGTATGACATTAAAATTCCACAAAGAAAATTTAATTTTAATGGCAATAACCAAATGAAACAGTTATTACTTCAATTACTGGGTAGGATGGCGGAGTTTGAACGGAATTTAATAACTGATGTACGCAGGCTTTAGAGTAGACATCTTTCCTAAATAAATTCAGCTAGAATGCGGCATAGCGAGAATTAAGAATATCGCTAAATTAGCCAAATAAATAATGACTAGCTGATTATCTGGTCTGTGGAGCGTGCTTACCGCCAAAGCCCAAAAACGACACATTGACAGTTTCTCAAAGCCTTATAATCCGTGGCTTTATTTAGGAAAGATGTCTAGTAATCAACGGCTGTAGCGTGTCGATTTTTCTGTAAGTCATTGATTATTCGTTATCGGTGCGTAACATCAGTTAATAAATAAATAACGGTAAGCTGACAGCAATTCTCATTATGAAAATCTTTTGTTTATTTATCAAATAGTTACCAATTGAGAGCCATTCTTATTTATAAGGTAACTTATTGAAAAATAACAATAAGGCAAATCAATAATGAGAATTACTGGTAAGCTGAAGGGCTTAAAATAGCCAAAGCGAAAGGTGTTAGAATTACAGAGGTAGTGCGACAGTTTAACGTGATGCGCCAGACTGTTTATAAGCTATTGAATCAAACAACGTAAAATTTTTAAATTAAAACTTAAAGAGGTAAGTTAATGTCATTGTCAAATCGAGTTATAACAATCCTTCTAATATCGCTGTATTTCGGAATAAGTTACGCAGAAGATAATACGCTAACCGTAAAAGCTGGAAAATTAAGCGTTCTTGAACAAGAATCGGGTGAAAAAGTATTAAAACTTAATAATACACAACTAAAAACTTTCGATACATTCAGTCTCATTTTTGAAAAAAATTACAAAATAGCAAATACAGATGTTGTTTTACTAACCAACAATTCTGGAGGAACAGCCTGCCCAGCTCAATACTTATTTGTTTCTGTTACAGATAAGGGGGTAACAAAGCTATCACCAGAATTTGGAACTTGTAGCGATTTGATTGAATCAACACAAAAAGATTCAAAAATAACGGTATCAATGCCAAATATGTCGGGCAAAGGTAAAACAAAATACGAATTTTCAAACGATCAACTATTTGAAAATGGAAAACCGATGAAAAATGAAGCTGGGTTACAAGCGAAACCAGTTGAGGAAAACACAATTCTCATCAATGGCAGGGGACAAGTTCTTACTTCGGGAAATCCTGATAAAAAAATTTTAAAATGTGTTGAAAACCGTGTAGAAAAAGAAAAATCGTATGCTGACGGCTGGGAAGATAAAATCATGTCAGAATGCCAATCGAAAAAATAACAGCAAGTATGAAATTAGCAATACTTACATAACGATAAAAAATCATCGTGTTATAAGTATTGCAATTAATTCGTTACTTACAAGCCCTGAATTCAAATATGAAATGCAACAGCGGAAAAATGGTAAGGTTCACTAGAATCACCGCTCTAACATTTGGGGAGTAATCATCATGAAAGTAAAAATCTTTTTAACATTGTACTAACCAAAATAATTTCAAATGAAACAACTCGACATCAGTTATGTTTTATAATGCTACTTTCAAAAACAAACGGACGTTTTTATGGGAATTGGAAAAAGAATACAACCCTATGATGTTTCTGAATCAACAGACGTGACAAAAACTGAAAGTTTAAAACCTAAAATTGAGTTTGAATTACAGAAGCCAAAATATAATTTTGATGATTTAGTTTTACACAGTTCGACAAAAGAGCAAATTGAAAGAGCGATTGCGTTTAAAAAGCATAGCGATTTAGTTTTTAATCAATGGGGTTTAGGTAAAACACATAAACATTCAAACCGTGTCTGTTTAAATTTCTATGGTGTACCTGGAACGGGTAAAACAATGGCGGCTCATGCTGTTGCAGATTATCTCGAAAAACAGCTGCTGATTATCAACTATGCTGAAATCGAATCTAAATATGTCGGTGAAACACCTAAAAATTTAGTTGCGGCATTTAAATCAGCACAAGAAAGTGACTCGATTATATTTTTTGATGAAGCCGATGCACTTCTAAGCCGACGTGTCACGAATATGAGCAACTCTACTGACACAAGTGTTAATCAAACTCGCTCTGTTTTATTGAACATTCTTAACGATTATGAAAAAACTGTTTTGTTTGCGACAAATTTTATCGAAAATTTTGACCCTGCATTTATGCGGCGGATATTGGCTCATGTTCATTTTCAATTGCCCGAACAAGATGGACGTTTAAAATTATTTAAAATGTACATTCCAGAAAAAATGCCTCACGGTCTTAACGTAGAAGAATTGTCACAACAATACGAGAATCTGTCAGGTAGTGATATTGCAAATGCTGTTTTATCGGCGGCGTTATCAGCGGCAAACAGGCAACATGACAAAGTAGAAATGAATGATATGCACAACGCATTGAAATCCATTATTGAGAGTAAAAAGGCGAATTCGTCAAACGCACAAAACGTGCATATTGAAACGAGAGAAGTTACAAAAGCTCATGTTGAAAAAAGTTTAGGAAGAAAATTATGATATTAACGGCATTACTTTTTGCAGTAGGTGCTTTTGCACTTGTTTCATTTTGGGAAGATCTCCGTGATTGGTTAAAAGAAGTTGTTGCAAAAGTTAAAGAAATAATTAAGAGGGCAGTTGTTGGATTTAAAATTTTCGTCAAAAAAATAGGCGAAGCAATCAAAGAAATATCTAAAAACTACAGTCAAAATGAAGAAGGTCGTTGGCATGAAACCGTTGTAACACGCGAAATTTCAGAATCAGATGTGCCAGCTGATGTTTTAGCAAAAGCTAAAAAACATCGTGGAAATGAAGTTGATGTTACACAAGAACTTGAATTACAACTCGAGGGCTAATTTATGAACTCCGAAAAAGTCACTATTAAGAACGAAATAACAGAAAATGTTGATCCAATTATTTCTGATGAAGATTTAGCGGAAATAAAAAGTACGATGAAAGAAATTGCGGGAGATGTAAGTACTCTTTTTTCTGCAATGCTCAAGCGTGCGAAGGGCAAAGAAACCCCAAAATCACTTGATCAAATGGGGAAATATTATGAAAAGGCGTGCGATTTGTTAATTATTGAAGCTCAAAAAAGTGAATTTTTGAACTATGTTAGCGGTAAATTAAACATTGAACTAATTGATAGCATACACTTTTCGTGTTCAACGGAATTATATTTTCAAGATAAAAATGAAAAATGGGTTGTAAAAAAAGTGTCCTCTGGAAAAATGGCTAATGCTATTCACTTAACACCCGCAGCACGAAACGAATTGATTCAATCCAAAAAAGTGTCTTTTGAAATTTTAGAACCGCAACAAGGGTAAAAATATGTGGCTATTACGCGCTGTTTTTCCTTTTGGGGCTATTTTAATGCTTTTTAGTATCGCATTACCTCTAGCATTCTCAGGACGTATAGACCAATATATTGGATATATTGCTTTAATTGTTTATTTCATCGGGATGTTTTTGACATTTAAAGAGTCTGCTCAGTTCAGTGGAGTATTTTTTATTCTAATTGCTGTTTACGAGCTTATAGCCGCTGGTTGTAGGAGGTTAACAAATTTTGTACCTCAAATTGACTTCCCATATGCTGATTATGTTTATCCATCTGTTTTTATCATTTGGCTGATATACGCTGCAATAACGTACACTATTAAAAGAAAAGAGAAAGTTGTAAGTTACTTTCATCGTAGACAAATTGGTTCAGTACAGGATGTTGTAAAAGAAACAGGGCTTTCACAAAAGGAAGTTATTGAGGAACTAAATAATTTACTAAAATTGGGAAGAATAGAATTCTTTTTAACTACTAAAGAAGGCACTAAACTTTTCAAATGGACTGAAAACATATCCTTTGCAGAAGGTATGACTTCTGAAGAAATTGAAATTTGAAATTTAGAAATCAGTTAAATCATAAATCCACAAAGTTGACCCGCCCCTATACAGAACAACAACTCAAAGAATTATTACCGCGATTAACTTCTTTGATTAAGCACGTCTGATAGTAACACCTTTGTACACCATCAAAAACTGCTCTGAAGATAACGATAGTTTGAAACGAATGAGTTGATTAGTTCTCATAATGTTGAGTCAATCGGTCGATACATCAAACATTTAACGTATGTTTCCGTTTTCCAATAATCTCACCTGATTCAATCACCTTTATTGTGACACTGATTTTATCAACCCCTGTTATTTCATGAATAGCGTCTTCTAATTCTTCCACTGAACTATCAGCATTTGCATTGGCATTATCAACACTAATCCTTAACGTCAGACTTTTTGAAGTTTTGTTAAAAGATTTAACACTACAACATGATGCTAAGGTTTTCGATGCGCCCATAGGTAGTTTATTCACAATGTCGCGCCAATCTAAAGTTTCAGTAATAAGCATATTGTTTTAGGTTATTTATAAAATTCCTGTTTATATCGAATGGGGATGCGTGCATCTCGTGTTGTCCATAACGTGCCACAACTAATACAAATCGATTGTCTTCTAAATTCAAGTTCTAGCACAACTGATTTGATTTTGTTAGACCGACACGCAGGACAGATGACGGGGCGTGAACGATGTCCCACTAACCTACGTGGATATATCATGGAAGGATGAATTTTTGAAAACTGTTTGATGCCCATTTTGACATTCTATGTTATTTGAAGAAGCTCGTTATTAACGATATTACAGGCATATTCTACATTTACTTGCAGACTCTCGCACTCGTTCACTCAATTCCAATCCTGCTTTGAAATGAATTGAATATTTCTCTGGTAACGCCACAGCTTCACTTGTTTTTGGATTCCGTCCCATACGCGCCGCATGATAACGCAATGAGAAACTTCCAAAGCCTCGAACTTCCACCCGCCCACCACTGGCTAACTCATTGGTCATAGATTCAATTAAACACTTCACTCCCAGTTCAACATCATGAATATTCAAATGGGATTGTTTCTTGAATATAGATGTAATTAGTTCAGATTTAGTCATTCAAATAATCCAATTGTCCTATTCCTTCAATAATCGAGAAGTAATCCACCTCCGATGCCCCATGCACTTACCATCCTGATTAAGACAAAAAAGCTTAATGGATAGGAAAGTCCTACTTTTTAACCAAATACTAACTGTTTTTCTGAAATCTCACGAACATTTTAATAGTAATACTAAAAAGGTGATTTCTAACAAAATCTGTTTGTCTCACTTTTTAGTAAAGCTGTTTTATCAACCCTATTATATAACCTCCTAATTAAAGGAAATACCATGACAAATTTAAATGTTTCAAATAATGCTGATTTAACAACAACACCTGATGTCAATGAAGATGGCTTTATTTGGTATAAACCGACACACCCACTCATTGAGACTGACATTCGCTTAGATATGCCATTTCGCATCTATGAAACGTCTGTTTCTAATGCTTGTTTAAACTTTGATTCTCTAAGCTCCAACTTACTGACCTTCTTGGATACCACGTCTGGTGATGTACTTAGCAAGTGGATTATCGCTAACATTTATTTCGGCTGTTACGCCACTGGAGAAACATTTTTTATTGCTGGCGTAATAGCAGAACACCTAACACGTGTTCATCATCACGACCAGCTCATTGAAATGCTGGAAGCGGCTAAGAAGACGTGGATTATCTGTAACAAATATGATGGTAATCGAATTAGTGACAGTGTCCGCTATCGTGCTATCAACTGGAATTTGTTGCAAGAGCCTAATTGGGAAGAACTTGATCCAATTGAAAGTTTCGTATGTACCTTTTCTCGTGATGAGCAACTAAATACTGATGAAGTAAGTCCAGCGTAATAAATATCCCCATAACCTGCCTTAATACGGTGGGTTATGGGGTTTATT
>CAIRCR010000303.1 GCA_903877065.1 uncultured Pseudomonadota bacterium | reverse complement strand
TTGCGCGTTATCATGATTTATCGTTGACGATGGATTATGAAGACGAGAAAGCCTTAAACGAATTGGGCGATTTACAACATGAACTCGAAGCGCGAGATGGTTGGGCGTTTCAACAGCGCGTCGAAGCGACGTTGAGTAAATTAAGTTTACCGCCAGAATTAAAAATTCAAGGTTTATCGGGTGGCTGGAAACGTCGTGTGGATTTGGCGCGTGCGTTAGTCATGGATCCCGAAGTCTTGTTGCTCGACGAGCCGACTAACCATTTGGATTTTGAAAGTATTGCGTGGCTTGAAGAACAGGTTTTGAATTTTCAAGGTGCCGTTTTATTTGTAACGCATGACAGAGCTTTTTTGCAAAAATTAGCGACCCGAATTGTCGATTTAGATCGTGGAAATTTAGTGTCGTGGCAAGGTACTTATGACGATTATTTGATGCGAAAAGCGGCGGCATTAGAAGACGAAGCGAATCAGAATGCGGAGTTTGATAAAAAACTTGCCGACGAAGAAGTGTGGATTCGTCAAGGTGTGAAAGCTCGTCGAACTCGAAACGAAGGGCGTGTACGCGCATTGGAACGTTTACGTTCGGAACGCTCTGAGCGTCGAAATGTGCAAGGCAAAGCAAAAATGGGCTTAGATACGGGTGAAAAATCGGGCAAAAAAGTGTTGGAAGTCGAAAATATCAGTTTCAAATATGATGAAAAAACGATTATTGAAAACTTTTCAACGCTGATTCAACGTGGTGACAAAATTGGTTTAGTCGGTGCAAATGGCGCGGGAAAATCCACGTTGTTAAAATTATTACTCAAACAAATCGAACCCACCAGCGGCACAATTGAACAAGGCACAAAATTAGAAATCGCTTATTTTGACCAATTGCGCGACCAATTAGATCCTGATATGAGTGTCGTTGATACGATTGCACATGGCAATGATTTTGTTGAAATCGGTGGTCAGCAACGGCACGTTATTTCGTATTTGGGAGATTTTTTGTTTTCACCTGCACGCGCCCGCTCGCCAGTTAAAAGTTTATCTGGTGGTGAAAAAAATCGGTTACTTTTGGCGCGATTATTTACAAGACCTGCCAATTTAATCGTCATGGACGAACCGACCAACGATTTAGATTTAGAAACACTGGAATTATTAGAAGCGAAATTACTTGAATTTGATGGCACATTATTGTTGGTTAGTCATGATCGGGCATTTTTAGACAATGTTGTGACTAACATTTTTGTGTTGGATGGTTTGGGAAAAGTGGAAGAATTTTTCGGCGGTTATAGCGATTGGCTTGAATACAAAAAAACATCACAAGTCACAATTACGCCAGCGGCAAAAAAATCATCTGCATCTAAAGTTGAAAAACTCGCTCCCGTTTCTACTGCACCAAAAAAGAAAAAGTTATCATTCAAAGAGCAGGAACAATTCGACAAATTACCTCAACTAATTGAATCTTTGGAAAAAAAACAAGTTGAAATTACAGCAAAAGTTAATAAACCCAGTTTTTATAAACAAGAGCAATCAATAATAAATTCGGTTTTAGCGGAATTAAAAAATTTGGATGATGAATTGGCAAGAAGTTACGCTCGCTGGGAAGAATTGGAAGAAAACGCAGCTTAACCTTGCAACGTGGCATTAAGTCGCTTATTCTTTGCGCCCTTCCAAGCATAAAAATATGGAGAGTTGGTCGAGTGGTCGATGGCGCACGCCTGGAAAGTGTGTGTACGGTAACGTACCGAGGGTTCGAATCCCTCACTCTCCGCCAAACAAGCGTCTTACAAGGTGCAAAGAAGTCCAGAAACCTGCAAGTTAATTAGCTTTGTGGGTTTTTTATTGTCTTGCAATGTCCAATGTAATCTATTGACATACCCCCTGTCGAAGGGGTACTTTTAGGGGTATATTCAATTTTAAAAGTGGCGATACCCCCTTATGCTCACAGATACCACCTGCAAGAACGCCAAAGCCAAAGACAAGCCTTATAAACTCGCTGATGAGAAGGGGCTTTTTCTTTTGGTCAATCCCAATGGCTCAAAGTATTTTCGACTGAAATATCGAATCAGCGGCAAAGAAAAATT
>CAIRCR010000302.1 GCA_903877065.1 uncultured Pseudomonadota bacterium | reverse complement strand
TGACGAATTGGCGCGTAATTGGTGCGAAAAACATTCAATTCAAATCCAAACCGCTGAAAACGGACAACTTCAAAATTTAAATGCACAAACACAAAAACCGATTTTTTTGCCGCAAATTGCCCAAATTCGCAATCCACGTTTTCTGCAAGCCTTAAAACAAGATGTATTAAACAAAGGCGTGCGCTTGATTGAACAGTGTGAGATTTCGAGTTTCACCGTTGAACACAATCGCATTCATGATGTGCATACCAATCACGGCAAATTTGTGAGCAAAGAGATTGTGTTGACGATGGGGGCGTGGACGCATTCGATGTTTCAGCAACATTTAATTGGATTGCTCGATGCACCAGAAATTTATCCTGTAAAAGGACAAATGCTGTTATTTGATGCACCGCCTGACACGTTACGCCACATTATTTTAGATGGCGACCAGTATTTAATTCCACGACGTGACGGCAAAATTTTAGCGGGTAGCACGGTTGAACATGATGTTTTTCATAAAACGCTCACGATTGAAGCACATGAACAAATTACCCATTTTGCGACAACATTATTGCCCGATTTGAACAATGCACCAATGATTAAACATTGGGCTGGGTTGCGCCCTGCGACTGATGACGGCGTGCCATACATTGGGCGACACCCTGAAATTCACAATTTTAGTTTGAACGCGGGGCATTTTCGCAACGGCTTGACGATGGCTCCAGCGTCTGCACGATTGTTGGTTGATTTAGTTTTGAATCGTCCACCCGTTGTGAACCCAGAACCCTACCAATTTGTTAAACATTTATCTAAAACAGAACTATGAATCCCTATTCGTTAATTCGTCCGTTATTATTTTGTGTTGACCCTGAAACTGCACACGATTTGAGTTTAAAAGCCTTAACCGCCACGCAAAATGCCGCTAATCTGCTTTATCCGAAAGTTCCCGATAAACCTGTCACGGTTATGGGATTGACGTTTAAAAATCCAGTCGGTTTAGCGGCGGGCTTGGATAAAAATGGCGATTGTTTGGACGGTTTTGCGGCATTGGGTTTTGGTTTTTTAGAAATCGGAACGGTGACACCACGTCCACAATCAGGAAATCCTAAGCCGCGTTTATTTCGTTTACCCGAACACGAAGCAATTATTAACCGCATGGGCTTTAACAACAAAGGCATTGATTATTTGCTTGATCAAGTTGAACGTAGCCATTACGCGGGTGTTTTAGGTATTAACATTGGTAAAAATGCCGACACGCCAATTGAAAACGCGCTCGATGATTATTTGATTGGATTGCGTAAAGCCTATTCGGTGGCGAGTTATATCACGATGAATATTTCGTCACCGAACACCAAAAATTTACGCCAATTACAGCAAATCGACGAGTTAAAAAAACTAATTTCAACAATGAAAGAAGAACAATTGAAATTACAAACACAACACGGACGATATGTGCCATTGGTGTTAAAAATTGCGCCCGATTTAACGCCTGAAGAAGTACGAAATATCTCACAGTTATTGGTGCAATTTAATATCGACGGTGTCATTGCGACGAATACCACGATTTCGCGAGAGGTGATTTTAGGACATTCTTTAGCGCATGAAGCGGGTGGTTTATCTGGTGCGCCAATCAAAACTATGGCAACAGAAATTGTGCGTTTACTTGCACAAGAATTGAATAATAAATTACCCATCATTGCTGTCGGCGGCATTATGAATGCGGCTGATGCTCAGGAAAAATTAACGGCTGGTGCAAGCTTGGTTCAAATTTACACGGGCTTAATTTATCGTGGCGCGACGTTGGTGAGTGAAATTGCAGAGCAAGTAAGCGTCAATTAGCTAATAATTGCCGCATCATTTGCTCGGCTTGTGACGCATAACCGCCACCGAACAAATTGACGTGATTTAAAATGTGATACAGGTTGTAAAGCGTTTTTCGCGTTTTATAGCCTGAATCCAAACGCCAAACCTCGTTGTACGCGCTGTAAAAATCCTGTCCAAATCCACCAAACAATTCTGTCAACGCTAAATCCGTTTCACGGTCGCCGTAATAACACGCAGGGTCAAAAATCACGGGCTGATTTTCAGTATTTACTGCCGTATTTCCGCCCCACAAATCACCGTGTAACAACGAGGCTTGCGGTTGATAATTCGTGAAAAAATCATCTAAACGTCCACACAATTTTTCACCCAAAATTTGTAACTGCCCGCCGTAACCTTTTTGTGCCGCGAGTTTTAATTGAGCCGCTAAACGTTGTTCACGCCAAAAGGTTATCCAATTTTCACAGCGTTTGTTTGATTGCGGTGTTGAACCGATTGTGTTGTCAATTTTCCAACCAAAATAAGGCTGTTTTTGCTGATGTAATTGCGCGAGTTGTTGCCCTAATAAGCGTTCTGATTTTGGCGTTGCGCGTTTTAATTCGATAAATTCTAAAACTAAAAAACTCACGTCGTCGGTTTGTCCGTAAATGATTGGACGTGGAATTTTTACCGTTTTTGTTTGTGCCAATTCGTTCAAACCTGCAAATTCAGCGGCAAACATTTCGACTAATTCAACACAATTGAGTTTGACAAAATAGTTTTGTGACACGCCTTGCAATAAAAAAGCACGGTTAATATCGCCTCCTGCAAGCGATTTTGTCGCTTGAATTTCAAAAGGCGATTGTATTGCGGTGCTGATTTGATTAGCGATTACGGCGAAATTTTGAGCATTCATGAAAATTTAACGTCCAATTGCGTAATAAGTTAATCCGTGACGTTTGACAGTTGCCCGATCGTATAAATTACGACCATCAAAAATCACTTTGTCCGTCAACAATTCACTCATGCGTTGAAAATTTGGGCTGGAAAACTGCTTCCATTCGGTCACAATTGCTAACGCATTCGCGCCTTCGAGGGCATCTTTAGAAGAATTACAAAAACGAATACCTGAATTGTCGCCATACAAATGGCTTGCTTCAATCATTGCTTCGGGGTCATAGGCTTGAATTTTTGCACCAGCGGCAAGCAAAGCATCAATCAAAACGCGGCTTGGAGCTTCACGCATATCGTCGGTATCAGGTTTAAACGCAAGTCCCCACAACGCAAATACTTTCCCGTTTAATTCGCTTTGATAATGCGCGTCTATTTTTTCAAACAAGCGTTGTTTTTGACGATTATTTACGCTTTCAACAGCGGTTAATAACTCTGCTTTGTAGCCCATTTCGTGCGCGGTACGTCCTAAGGCTTTTACATCTTTTGGAAAACATGAGCCACCGTAACCACAACCCGCGTAGATGAAACTGTAACCAATTCGGCTATCCGAACCGATGCCGTGACGGACCTGTTCAATGTCCGCGCCTAAATGTTCGGCTAAATTTGCCAATTCATTCATAAAACTGATTTTGGTTGCAAGCATGGCATTCGCGGCATATTTCGTCAGTTCAGCCGAGCGCACGTCCATCACAATAATTCGTTCAGTGCGGCGATTAAACGGCGCGTACAAGGCTTTTAATAGTTCAGCTGTGCGAGGATTATTTGTGCCAATCACAATTCGGTCGGGCTTCATAAAATCATTTAATGCTGCTCCTTCTTTTAAAAATTCGGGATTAGACACGACATCAAACTCAAATTCACAACCGCGTTTATGAAGAATTTTTTGCACCGTATCGTTGACTTTATCTGCCGTGCCGACGGGAACCGTTGATTTATTGATAATCACACGGTAATCGTCCATATTTTCAGCAATACTTTTTGCGACGGCTAAAACGTATTGTAAGTCTGCTGAACCATCTTCTTCGGGCGGCGTACCAACGGCGATAAATTGAAATAAACCGTGTGCAACCGCTTCTTTAACGTCCGTTGTAAAACGCAGACGTTCCATTGCCTGATTTTCTTTGACCATTTCTTCTAAACCGTGTTCAAAAATGGGAATAATGCCTTGCTGAAGTTTAGCAATTTTATTCACATCAACATCCATGCAAACCACGTCATTACCCACTTCAGCTAAACAAGCCGCTGTCACCAAACCAACATAACCACTACCAAAAATCGTAATATTCATACCTAAAAAAATCTCAAATCAAAGAATCTGTATCAACAGATTTGGAATTTAAAAACCAGCGATAACTCAAGCAACCCGCAAGAAATCCACCTAAATGCGCCCACCATGCCACATTTGCCGCCGCGTGGGTAAAAAATACCGCTTCTGTAGCATTATGTAATTGCAACATAATCCACAAACCTAAAAAAGCAATTGCGGGAATGGGTAAGAGAATCGGAAATATAAAAGGAATCCACACAATCACCTGTTCAAGTGGATACAAAAAGAAATAAGCGGCTAAAACACCCGCAATTGCCCCCGATGCACCAATGACAGGAATGACTAATGCGGGATCAAAATACCACTGCAAAAACGTCGCCAACGCGCCACACCAAAGATAAAAAAGTAAAAATCGCCAGCGTCCCATTCGGTCTTCGACGTTATCACCAAAAATCCACAAAAACCACATATTAGCGAGCAAATGCGACCAATCGGCATGAAAAAATAAATTACTAATAAACGAAAAACCATAATCTGGTGGCAGTCCAAAATCACGCGCCCATTGAGGATTTGAATAACGAACGGCAACCATGCCGAATTGATTGATGGCTTGATAACTGACGTTGTCGGGCAAAATCCATTGCATGACAACAAAGATCGTGGTGCAAAGCATGATAATTATCCACGTCATTATTGGACGATGGTTACAAGGTGCGGTATCTCTAATCGGAATCATGGTTTTATTTCCTAGCGCAAAAAATAGCGTTTTTACTACGGATTTTTCGTCCGTAGAATGGCGTTGGTGCATAAATAACAAGTGAAATAAGCATCTCTATTGCCTACCAAATTTAAGACGGATTTACCCTAACTCGCACCGAAACAGGCATACCCAAATATGTCATGGTATTCATCGCAGCAATTCGAGCATGAACTTCGGATTCTTGAGTTTTAAATTTACGCGAAGCTAATCCATCACCAAAAAGTTGTTTCAGACGATACATGACGTTTTCAGCAATGCTACGTTTGTGATAACCCGTGATAACCATCCACATAGCCATTCCAATCAACCCAATTAGTATGATCGCCATATTTCGAGGATGTCCATTTTCCCAAAGTACAGCATTTGTACGCGGAGGGACGACTAAGTCTGCTTCTTTTTTGGCTGCTACTTCGTAACATTCACGAGTGTCATAAGCCCCATCCGCATAGATTTTTGCTATGCTCTCATCCACTTGTTCAATCAATTCTCCGAACACTTCACAGTCGCGGATTTCCTCAGGTGTGACGACTACCGCCCGTACATCTTTTTTGTCGCCATCAACCCCCAAATGTACCCGTATCCAGGTCCGTCG
>CAIRCR010000301.1 GCA_903877065.1 uncultured Pseudomonadota bacterium | reverse complement strand
TCTAACACGCGACGTGATATTGGTAAACGTCAACACCACACCATCAATCATGTTATCCAACGTGCGGTAAGGTTGAATGCGTGCCAACCACGTTTCACTGTCTGAGCATATTTCACGCTCGTAAGGAATCAAAGTGTCCAACACAGTTTGTGCGTAAATTAACAAGCCGTCACAATCCACAATCGATTTAATGTCAATTAACTCTCGTCCAACGTCTGAGGCAACTAAACGGTAAATACGCACCGCTTCACGCGTAAATCGACGAATAATGAGATTTTGATCAAGAAAAATAATGCCAATGTTAATGTTGTCGAGCAAATTTTTCATATCGTTTTGAATATCTGCTAATTGTTCAATTTTTGCTTGAAGCTCAGAATTTACGGTAATTATTTCCTCGTTAACTGATTGCAATTCTTCTTTTGATGTTTCTAATTCCTCGTTAGTGGATTGCAATTCTTCGTTAGTGGATTGCATTTCTTCATTGGTCGATTTAAGTTCTTCGTTAGCGGCTTGTAATTCTTCGATGGTAATTTGATAACTTTCTTTCAAATAAGCAATATCGCGCTCCAACTCGTCAATACGTCCCAACTCAAGCGGTTTAGACATGGGTTTACGCCCCATTTTGTTAGCCGTCAAAATATCTACAAAACTTACCAATAATTTATTTTGAGTGCTGTCCGAGCCTAGCGTACCCGCCAAAGAGCGAACACTTAGGCTAACGGTTGAAAAGCTACCATTCGTTTTAACTTGAAGCTCACGATTTAAAATGGGAATTCCATCACGAACAACGGAGTTCATCATGGCTCGTAATTCAAGTTCTAATCCTTCACGCGCCATATCAATAATGTTAAGCGTCGCTTGACCAGGTGGTGGACGTAAATACTTTCCCGTTTCGCCATGCACATAAAGAATATCGCCCCTTGAATCTGTTACAACTGAAGCGGGTGCAAAAAACTGAACCAACACGCGACGGGTTAATTCTGCAATGTTGATGTCGTTGAGGTTTTTGACAATTTCACCTTCACTGCGTATTTTGTGATTATCTGGTGTCATTGACCAACTCAGTAAACTGTTATTCATCAATGAAAAAGTCTTTGTTGTTGCCCCAGACAAAGCGCGGTAAAACTTCCACTTACGGTTGATGATGGTGAATTTATCCGAATGATTGCCAATACTTTCCGATGGCGATAAAAACAACACACCATTGGGTTTGAGCGCGTAGTTAAACATCGTAATCAGGCGATTTTGCAGTTCTTGAGTGAGATAAATCATCACATTTCGACAACTTAACAAATCAAGCCGTGTAAAAGGCGGATCTTTAATTATATTTTGAACCGCAAACACCACCATTTCACGAATGTCTTTTGAAATGCGATAACCTGATTCTTCTTTGGTGAAAAAACGATGAAGCCTTTCCGACGAAACATCTTGAACAATGTTTGGTGGATAAAATCCTGCACGCGCCACAGCAACCGCGTCATCATCTAAATCTGTGCTGTAAAGTTGCACGTTAAAGGATTGGCGCGTTTCAGTCATAAATTCGCGTAACAAAATGGCAATGGAATACGCTTCTTCACCTGTTGCACAACCTGCTATCCAAACACGAAATACATCGTTATCGGTTTTACCTTGGCACAATTGCGGCAAAATTTCTTTTTCTAATACGGTGAAGGCTTGCGTGTCACGAAAAAAACAGGTGAGATTGATAAGTAATTCTTTAAATAAGATGCGTGCTTCACCAGGATTATCTTTGATATAACTCGCATAAACGCTCGTATCTTCAATTGAGTGTCGCAACATTCGCCTTTCGATTCGCCGAACGATTGTGCTTTTTTTGTAGAGCGAAAAGTCATGCCCGACAATGTTACGGAGCAGTATTAAAATTTGCGTGATACCGTTTTCTTTCGTTGAAACCTGAGTTGCTATTGGATCGATATGTGCGACAAAATGACCAAAGCCGACTAATTTTTCTAGCATTTTATCTGCGGGCAAAATGTGAGTGGCATAACCTGCTTTAATGGCACTCGATGGCATACCATCGTATTTTGCGGTGGTAGGTTCTTGAACCAATGTAATGCCACCTACGCCAATGATGGCGCGTAGTCCAAGCGTTCCATCTGTCCCCGTACCAGAAAGAACAATGCCGATTGCATTTTCTTTTTGATCTTCAGCCAATGAACGAAAAAAAGCATCAATGGGCATTCGTTGTCCACGCGGCGCACTGGGAATACTTAAATGCAATTTGCCATGAAAAATATCCATGTCGCGATTGGGCGGAATAATGTAAACGCAGTTGGGTTGAACAGCAACTTGATCCAGAGCTTCAAGCACTGGCATTGAAGTCGAGCGTTGCAGAATTTCAACAAGTAAACTGCCGTGGCTTGGATCGAGATGCGGCACTAAAACAAATGCCATGCTACTGTTTGTTGGCGTTTGCTTAAAAAACTGCTCAAAGGCTTCTAATCCACCCGCTGAAGCACCAATTCCAACAATGGGAAAATGTGCGCTTTTGCCTTTGGTCATTTTTTCTTTTGTGGGCATGAAAACACCGAAATGCTGCTGATAAAATTTACCGCCAACACTGTTTTTAAAGACAATGTAAGCGGTAAAAAAGAAGGGCTGTTATAAATAGTTGTAAGCGAATTTGGCAATTTGTGAATAAGATGTGTCGCCAATGAAAAATTCTGACCAGCGACCTGGATCAAATTTAATGTCCTCACTGTCCCATTTGAACAATTTAATCAAACTTTCCATGAGTTTTTTATCCATGTAAACGTAATTCATCGCAACGCGGTTGCTCATGACAATTGGGTTGTAATTATCTTCGGTGCGTCGCACTATGAAACAACCTGAACGATACAAACTGTACAAAATTTTAAATACTGACGATTGATCATCAGGGTCAAACGCAAGTGCTTTGGTAATTTGTTCGGATGCTGCTTTTAATCCTACACCGCCATAAGGCTCACTTTCTGCTAACAAAATATCCAATTGTTTGTAAATTTTTTCGCGTTGCGCGTGTAATGGAAAATCATTTTTCAAACTCAATTTTGATTTCACGAAATTATTATAAATTCGCTTCATATCTTCGTTGTTAACAGGATTTGCGGCTTCGTGAGCTTGCTGTTGCCCTTGAAAACGCTCAATTGCCGTTTCATTTTCTTGACTGTTGCACGTCAGTAAAGGATCTAAATCACCTGCCTGGCGCAACGAGATTGAAATCATGCCGCGTTTTTCAACTAATCGACACAAATCCCCAAAACCTTGAAATGATGGATAGGCTGTAAAATCAACGGCTCGGCTACTTTTGATTGCGGCGGCAATGGTGGATTGATTTGTTTTTAAACCATTGGTTGTGTTGTAACGTATTTTTTCAATTAACAATTCAATCAACGTATTTTCATCGTCTGCTGCCGTTGATTCGACCTTTTTCAAACCATAATCGTTTTTGCCAAAATCTTCGTGATAATAAAAAATATCACACGCACTTCGGTATAACTCACCAACGGTTGTTTTAGTGCTTCCTATTCCAATAATCGTTTTTCCAATTTCTTTGAGTTTAGAAAACACGGGCATATAGTCGCGGTCGTTTGCAATGATTGCAAAAATGTTGATGTCGGGGTGAGTGTAAGCAATTGACATGGCTTCAATGGCAAGTCGAATGTCTGACGTATTTTTGTAGCCGTTGTAATAAGGAATATCTTCGTGGCGAATCAAATTTGCTTGCAACATTTCGCGTAGTTCCTTTTTACGCGATTCAGAAATGGGTAATTTCATAATGTCACCAAACGAGCGACGAATACTAATATCGCCATGTTCAGTGAGTTTTTTGATTTCTTTTTTGATGTCCAACGACAAATCGTCATCCAGACAAAAGCCGACAAAATTATCTAAATCGATAAATAATGCAATTCTATTTTTCTTTTCCATGTTTTTAACCGTTTTTTATTTTAAGAAATGACACGTTGTGACTATTATCACGGTCTGTCAGTTTCTATTATGTGGACGAATCACAGATTCGACAACAGACAATACTAAATTTAATGCGCGGTGAGTTGGAAAAAGTCGCAATAACCGCTAATCACACAATTTTCACACAATGGTTTACGCGCTATGCAAGTGTAACGTCCGTGCAAAATTAACAAATGATGCGCGTCTTGTTTAAATTTTTCAGGAATGACTTTCAACAATTCATTTTCAACAGCAAGCACCGTTTTCGCGTTTGCCAACCCGATACGATTAGCAACTCTGAAAATATGTGTATCAACAGCAATCGTTGGTTCACCAAAAGCGGTATTTAAAATAACATTCGCGGTTTTACGTCCAACCCCCGCTAAATTTTCTAATTCAGCACGCGTTTTAGGCACTTCACCGTTGTGCAATTCCACCAATTTTTGACACAACGCCATAATGTGCGTGGCTTTTGTGTTAAATAATCCAATCGTTTTGATGAAATTTTTTAAACCATCCTCACCGAGTTCTAAAATTTTTTCGGGCGTATTGGCGACAGCAAATAAGTGGCGTGTTGCTTTATTTACGCTTTTATCTGTGGCTTGCGCCGATAAAACGACAGCAATGAGTAATTCAAAATGACTGCGATAAATTAACTCTGTGGTTGGTTTTGGAATGGCGAGCTTGAGTTGCTCAAATAAGCGGTAAATCATTTGATTATTCATGAAGCAAACGACCGCGTGTAATTAACAAAAGTGTCAAATTTTGCAGCCGCCGCGCCACTTGCAATAACGTCTTGAGCTTTGGTAATTCCAGCGCAAAGCGTGTCTGTTAAATCAGCCGCGTAAATTGCCGCTCCTGCATTAAGCAAAACAATATCTTTTGCCGCGCCCGTTTCATTGTTTAAAACAGATTTGAGTATTTTCAAGCTATCTCCAGCATTTTTAATGTTAATTGATTCTAAATTTGCACGCGGCAAATTAAATTGTTCAGGGGTTATTGTGTAACAAAAAATGTCGCCATTTTTGAATTCAGCAACGTATGTTTCACTGGCAATACTGATTTCATCTAAACCATCTTCAGCACTGACAACTAAAACGTGTTTACTGCCCAATTTGTTAAAAACATGAGCAAGCGGTTCAACCCATTTTTTATCAAATACGCCAATCAATTGATGTTTCGCTTTTGCTGGATTGGCGAGAGGTCCTAGTAAATTAAACAATGTTCGTACACCTAAATTTTTACGCACGTTGCGCGTGTGTTGCATTGCGCCGTGATAATTTGGCGCGAACAAAAATCCAATGCCTAACTTCGCCACACATTGTGCGACGTTTTCAGGCGATAAATTTAAGTTTACGCCCGCTAATTCCAAAACATCTGCACTGCCGCAACAACTGGATATGGAACGATTACCATGTTTTGCAACTTGCCCACCAGCGGCGGCGACAACAAACGCGCTTGTTGTCGAAATGTTAAAGGTATTCGCACCATCACCGCCTGTTCCACAGGTGTCTATGACGTGTTCACCGAAAATTTCAATCGGTGTGGCAAGTTCACGCATCACTTCGGCGGCGGCGGTAATTTCGTCAATCGTTTCGCCTTTGGAACGTAATGCACACAAAAAACCAGCAACTCGCGCCTCGTTGGCTTCACCACTCATAAAAAATTGCATGGTTTCACGCATTTCGACGGCGGTTAAATTTTGGCGTTGCAAAATTTTTTCTAATAATTCGATATATTTCATGTCATTTTTTGAGGTAAATCAGATTGAATTAACGTTTCAAGAGTTGCCAAAACCAATAATGCTTTTTCAATACAATCACGAAGACACGCTTGAGATTGAGCCGCTTGCACAATTAAACGCGAACTTAGACACAATCGCAACGCGCTAACCTCAATGCCATCACGCTGACCACATGAAACGGGCTGACCAATTTGACACGCTGGGTTTTGCAACGGCAATTGTTGATAACACATTGCTGTTTGAACGCGAGAAAGCGGTTTATTGTCGCGTAAAAGCACGAATGGAAAAATAGTCGGCAACTCATCCCACATTGGTGTTTGAACTAAATTTTGGCGATTTAGTTTTGGTACAAGTAATGTTTCAAAATATGGTGATTCAACTAAATAAGTTTGCACGGCATCGGCAAAATGGCCAATTATCCTGCTGATCTGCGTGTTGGTTAGCGTTTGAAATTGACGATATTCTGCCAAAGCGACTTCCATACGAAGTAATAATCCCCAATTTACCGATTTTGATTTTTCTGAAAATTCAAACACATTGGGCATAAGTAAAACTGCCGAAAATGAAGGCGCAGCTAAAAACTTTGAACCTGTCAACGCAACCATAAAATTGTGTTGTAAATAAGCCTTTAGCGTTATTGCTGAAAGTCGAAACTGACACGCATCAACCAAAACATTAAATTGCGTGGAAAAACGTGCTTTTAATTGCAATGCACACTGTGGACTGGGTGCAATCATTCCCGTTTTGGATTGATCAATTAAAATTAAAAGTACCTCGCGTTGTTGTTCCATTCCTTTTTGAACGTGCACGACAACGTCAGAATCTATTGTGGAAAGAGGACGCGGTGAACCATCGGTTAAACGTAACGGAATCGAGATAATTTCAATTCCTCTGCCCTGCTCTAATGCCGATTTAACGCCACTTCCTGTTTCATTGCCTTCCACCATGATAATTAACGTATCGTCAGCAACTTGATTTGCAACTAAAGCGTGTAAATCCGTGCCAGAAGGTGAAAAAATTAACTGTATGTTATTGGTCAAACCAAGCAATTCAAACCATTGCGATTTTTGGCGGTTAATTTCTTGAAAATACAAAAATTCAGCAGATGTTGTTTGCAAAGCGTTATCCAGACGTATTTGTAACGCTTTTGCGACGGAAAAACTTTCATTTGAAATGGTTGACGCTGTCGAAGAGCTAAACGATAAAATTGTGTCGTTTGGCATTGGCAGACAACCGTATTTATTTAAGCCATGTTTATTCAATACTAAACGTTCATCGCCACCAGAAATCAGTAATTGCGCTGTTTTGTTGTTAACCATGTAATTCGTTAATACGCTCGAGCGTTCCGTTTTCAAACAATTTTTTCAATTCAACAACCAATTTTGGATCAAACATTTTAGCGGAATGAAGTTCGATATTTTCTAATGCGGCTACCATTGGCCAAGGTTCTTTGTAAGGACGTTTCGTCGTCAGTGCGTCGAATACATCAACTATTTTTACAATTCGCGCTGACAACGGAATCGCTTCGCCGCTTAATTGATTTGGATAACCCGTGCCGTCAAAATTTTCATGGTGTCCCGCTGACACTTCACGAGCAACTTCATAAAACGGATTGTTGCCTAAAATGCGAACACCCGCCATCGGGTGTTCTTTCATAATTACCCATTCTTCATCGGTTAATTTGCCTGGCTTTTTCAAAATTTCGTCTGGCGTTGCGAGTTTGCCAATATCGTGCAACATACTCATTAAACCAAGATGTATGGCTTCTTTTTCCTCCACGCCAACCGCTATTGCTAAGGCTTGCGTGTAGTATCGAACACGATGCAAATGGCTTGATGTATCTTGATCTTTGCCCTCAGCCGCCAAACAAAGCATGACAACGGTTTCTTGATAAGCAGATTCCAATTGTTGTCGTGCTATATCTAATTGGCGTTGCAGATCTAATGATTCCAATGCGCGAACAACTGTTAAGTTTAAATCGTCAGGTATCCAAGGTTTTGTGACATATTTGTAAATGTGTGCATCGTTTACGCACGCGAGCAGTGATTCCATGTCAGCGTAACCAGTTAATAAAATACGAATGGCTTCAGGTTGCACAATAAAAGCGTGTGTTAACACTTTTACGCCATCAACATTTGGCATTCGTTGATCACAAATAATCAAATCAACCGATTCGGTATTTAAAATGTCTAATGCCGCTTCACCTCCGTTTGCAGAAAGTATTTTGTAACCTTTGCGAAAACTACGGGTCAGTGTCGCTAAAACATCAGGATCATCGTCAACGACTAATAATGTGTGCATTTCTAAGTTTCCTTATCAATTAAATGGAGTGGAATAGCAATAATAAAGCGTGTACCTTGATTTACTTCAGATTCAACCGTCAATGTCCCACCGTGCTTTTCGATGATACCGTAAGAAATTGACAAGCCTAATCCCGTTCCTACACCGACATCTTTGGTGGTAAAAAAGGGATCGAAAATTTTAGCTTTCACGTTATCGGGCATTCCCGTACCGTTATCGCTAATGCTAATTACCGCATGATTGTTCACTTTAGCCGTTGTGATAATGATGCAACCTTGATTAGGAATCGCTTGAACCGCATTAACCAAAATATTCATAAATACTTGATTAAGTTCTCCTGCATAGCACTCGACCATTTCATTGAGCGTGTAATCTTTTTCAATAGAAATTCGATTTTTATAACTGTGCTGCAACATTTGCAAAGTTGAATCTAAACCTTCTTCAAGACAAACTATTTTAATTTCACCTTGATCAAGGCGTGAAAAATTACGCAAAGATAAAACAATATTGCGAATACGATTCGCCGCTTGTTGTTGGCTGTCGAGTAATTTTGCTAAATCTTCAACGATGAATGCGTAATCAATTTGCGTCATGTATTCATCTAATTTTTTTGCACCACTTTCATCGACACAACGTTGAGCAAATGCAACTGCGCTTTCAAGTTCTTCAATATATTCTTTTAACGGCGGCATATTCGCATAAATTGCACCAATAGGATTGTTAATTTCGTGAGCAATTCCCGCCACTAATTGTCCTAATGAAGCCATTTTTTCCGATTGAACTAATTGCGTTTGTGCTGATTTGAGCTTTTGTAATGTGTCTTGTAATTGTGCGGTACGTTCGACAACCTGATTTTCTAAATTTGCGTTCAAATGTTCGAGTTCTTTTTCAACCATCATATTTTTATGAAACAAGTCGCTAAGTTGGGATGTCATACGATTAAACGCATTACCTAAATCAGCAACTTCATCTTGCCCGAAAACGTGAACTTGAATCGACAAATCGTCCGAATCCTCAATGCTACGAATGGTCGCCGTCAATCTTTTTATTGGTGTCACAAAATGACGACTAAGCAAACTCACCAACACAATCATCGGAATAGTTACAAATAACGCGGCAAACAATAAATTTTTAGTCAGCTCTAACAACGGTATTTGTGCAGTTTTTTCGGGCATAAATGCCGCAATTTGAAAACTAACGCCATTCAATGTGATATTTTTTGAAATTGAGCCTAAATAACTTCCGTTATTAAAAAACCATAACGATTGTTCGGCAAAATTGTCATCCAATGTAATTGTTTCTACCCCGTTAGATGTAAAAAGTTCTGCTGTATTTTCGCTGTTGTTACGCAATGCAAAACTGCTGTCAGTTGGCGCAAGTAAACGGCTCATATCGTCCCACGAATGCGTAATAACTAAATAGCCCTGCATTTTTAATTTTGGTGGTTTTAACGCCGTGATATGGGCAATAACACTGCCGTTAATAAATGGAACGTTATGTTTAAAAACCAGCTGATAATCTTGTTGTGTTTTCCATGCTTCGGGTAATTTTGTTTTCAATACGCCATGTTGAGTAGACGCAATCAAAGCTCCCGTTTCATTAAACACATATAAATCACCTTGCAGTTGGTAGTATTCTTTAAGATTTTTCAGTTCGGAGTTGATGCGCTTATCTAAATCATCAACAACCACATCAAGCATCACCGAAGAAGCTCGCCACGCTAATAAATTCATACGCTCAACTAACAAAATATTGCTGATTTCACGCGCTTTGTGATCAGCAATATCGGTTAAATTACGATTGATTTGTTGATTTATTTTTTCACCAACTTGATAAAAAACAACCGCACTCAATGTTGTGGTGACAAGCAATACGATAAAACTAAAAAACAGCGTTAAACGAACAGAAAGTGAAAAGCGTGACATGAAAACCCTAAAATTATTTTGTTGAAAATTGTTGCAAAATTTTGATTTGAGAACTTTGCGGCTTGGTTTCTACATACCCAATCGCACCTTTAATTCGTTCTACAAACATAATCACGGCTTGTTCTGAATTTTGCGTTATGGGTGGATTTTCACCTTTGAACAGCATTTTATCCCAATAACTGCCTAATTTTTCGGGCGTACTGTCAAAAATTTCAGCAGTAAAATGATGGCGTGCTTCAGCTTGGGCTGATAAGTTAATTGGCATAATGTCTTCACCGTTTTCCCAACGTTTTTTCTTGAGTAAATAAATCGCGGCAATTTCATTTCTATCAAGCTGTGAAATAGACAAATCTTTATTGGCAATAATATATAACTCGGCATGAACATTGGAAAAAGAAAATAACGAGGCGATCAATCCTAAAATAATCAATGCTTTCATTAGAATAACACCGCAATTGAACTATAAAGCCCCGTTTGATTATGATAAACACTGCCTTCTGTTTGTTGCCATTCTAGTTTGAACGATAAACGCGGTACAGGGCGATAAACGATTCCACCAAGCATAGTATTGGTTGGCGCAAGTTTATTGGCGTATTCAAAATGTTCATAACGGGTAATCAAATTAAAATCTTCAATCAATGGAACGACCATTTGCACATATCCACCCCAATCACTTCCGTGTTGATGTGGCTTGCGCGTATCAACGTGTGTAAAAAGTAACTCACTTTCCAATTCAAACCATTTATGTTGCCAATTACCATCGACACTAATGGAATTACGTTCTTCATCACTTTGTGCAACATTTGCGTGTTGAAAAGAAACGCCCAAATAATAATCAAAATCTTCATGAGCAATCCAGCGTGTACCAGCAACAGATTGATAACGACGTTCATGCTCGGTTAATGCTTTCGCGTTAAACTCTTCCACGGGTTGCCAATAAATTTCGAGAGCATGACCCGTTAAGGCATCGAAATCGTGACGCATTTGAAAACCCGTAATGTAATTGGCGAGTGAATAGGTTGATGTGACAGGACGATTAGTTGTCCACACAAGCGGCGCGGCGTGAATAATGTTCCAGTGATTTATTGGTGCTAAAAATTTTCCCGTGCGTAACGTATCGTTTTCGGTTATTTCAATATCGTTATACAAACGTTCAATAACCAGTTGTGCACTGTTAAATTGTGCGCCCTTGCCTTCTTCCCAAAGCGGAATGTGATAGCTTTCCGCTTCCAAAAAAGGATTTAACCAACGATTAAATTTTCCCGAAAAAAACAAACTTAAATCATCAATTTCTATTGATGTTGGCTGGTGATTCGGTGCGCTAATAGCCAGTTTTGTATAACCAGAAAGGTTAATTGAATCTGTCCACGCGGCTTCTTCAGCGGCAAATGACGGTGACGTAAACATCACCGTAAAACTGAATGCACCAAAAAACGCGTAACGCTTTGACATTAACCGAGATGACATAAATTAAGACCTTCGCCTTTTTGCTTTAAATTTTCTGTCGCGCTCACCAGTGCATCAATCATTTCGTCACCTTGTGCAATATGCCCAGAATGTGGCAGCACGACGTAATCAGCTTGCGGCAAGGCATGATGCAATTGCCACGCAGATTCAATAGGGCAAACTAAATCGTTGCGACCGTGAATAATAATGACGCGTAAATGCCGCAATTTTTCACAGTGATTTAAAAGTTCGTTTTCAGCTAAAAAATAGCCGTTTTTTGCAAAATGTAATTCCATTTTTACTTGTTTAACATCGTGTTCTGTTAAATGTTGCTCACAGGGCGTAAACGTATGACCTAGCGCAACTTGTCCACCCCACATTTGCCACGCCTTCACAACGCGACGAATCGCTAACTCATCTTTGCCACACAGCACGGCACTTAAATTCGCAATTAAATCCCCCGTTCGTTGATCTGCAGGAATGCTCTCAACTAATTTCCGCCATATTTCGGGATAAATTAACGCGACACCGTGTTGACCTAAAAACCAGTGCATATCTTGTAATCGCGCTAAAAAAGTACCGCGTAAAACCATCGCTTGCACACGCTGAACGTGTTTTTGAGCATAAGCTAACGCCAACGTCACGCCCCACGAGCCACCGAATAAAATCCATGTTTCTACATTCAAATGCTGGCGAATACGTTCTACATCAGCAATCAAATCGGGCAAGGTATTATTTTCCAATTCACCAAATGGCAGTGAACGCCCGCAGCCGCGTTGATCAATCAAAACAATGTGGTAATAAGCAGGATCAAAAAAACGTCGGTGATCAGGTTTACATCCCGAACAAGGTCCACCGTGAAAAAAAATAATCGGCACACCATTTGGATTGCCACATTGCTCAACGTAAACAGAATGTGCGCTGTCAGTTTCCAAAAAAAAGTTGTGAAACGGTTCAATCGGGGGAAAAAGAGTTTTCATAACGGCGTTTGCAAAAGTAAAAAGGACATTTTAAATGCCCTGGTGGATTTAAGTGGCAAGTGTAATTTATTTCGATGTCAAAAACCGTTTTCTTGCCGTATTGGCATAAGCAAACAATTCAAAAAGTTTGGCACTATCATTAGTTTCAATTAAGTTTTGAATTTTTGTGAGTTCGGTTTTGAATTGCTCCAATAACGGCAAAAGTTCTGATTTATTCGCCTCACAAATTGCCGCCCACATCGTCGGGTCACTTGACGCAATGCGTGTAAAATCTCGAAATCCACCCGCTGCGTATTTGAAAATTTCTTCTTGTTCATCGCGTTGCCCCAACATATCAACCAACGCAAACGCGAGCAAATGTGGCAAATGACTCGTTGCCGCTAACACGTTGTCATGTTGTTGAACGTCCATAATTGAAACTAACGCGCCACAATCTTCCCAAAATTGCTGCGTTTTTTGCAGAGCTTCGCGGTTCGTATTTTTAACGGGCGTAATAATCAACCGTTTATTCACAAACAAATCAACGAGTGCCGCTTTAACACCGCTGTTTTCAGCACCTGCAATGGGATGAGCTGGAATAAAGTTGTCTGGCACAAAATCAAAAATCGTTTCCGCAGCGGCAATGACATTACCTTTCGTACTGCCTACATCAAAATAGATCGCTTGTTCTGACCAAAACGGTTTGAGTAATTTAAAAACGTGTTCGGTTGCCGCAACTGGCGTGGCGATAATGACGCAATCCGTTTCAAAAACGGCTGCCTCAACATCGGTATAAAATTCATCAATCACGTTTAAATCTTGCGCGAGTTGTAAATTTTCAACGTCCTCGAACCGTCCAAAACCGATAATCGTTTGAGCTAAATTTTTAGCGCGTGCGGCTTTTGCAATTGAGCCGCCAATTAAACCCACGCCAATCACGCATATTTTTTTAAACATTCGTCAAAACTTCTTTCAATGCGTTGAGGAATTTTGTGTTTTCATCGGGCGTTCCGATGCTGATGCGTAAAAAAGTGGGCATTTCATAAACACCAACGGGACGCACAATGACGCCTTTACGCAATAAGGCTTCGTAAATGGCTTGCCCGTCTTGTTTCAACTCAACGGAAACGAAATTTCCCGACGATGGAATCCACGTTAAACCCAAGTTTTTAAAACCATCGGTTAATTGCGTCATTCCACAAGTGTTATTTTCAACAGTTGCCCGAACGTGTTCGACATCATTCAATGCCGCTTCAGCCGCCACTAACGCGAGTGAATTATTATTAAACGGTTGACGAACACGGTTTAACAAATCTGCAATTTCAACACTCGATAAACTGTAACCTACACGCAAACCCGCTAAACCGTAGGCTTTTGAAAATGTGCGCGTAATAATTAAATTCGGAAATCGCTGTAACCATGAAACGGAATTGACGGTTTCGGTTTGACTGACAAATTCAAAATACGCTTCATCCAACACACAAATAACGTGTTCGGGTAACAAATTGATAAAGTGTTCAAGAGCTTGTTGCGTGAGCAATGTCCCCGTCGGATTGTTTGGATTTGCAATAAAAACCACGCGGGTTTTAGCGGTGACACACGCTAACATTTTGTTTAAATCATGCCCATAATTTATAGCCGGTGTCACAACAGCTTTTGCACCAACAGCTTGTGTCACAATCGGATAAACGGCAAAAGCGTGTTGTGAAAAAATCACTTCATTTTCAGGTGTGACAAAAGCACGAGCAACCAATTCTAAAATCTCATTTGAACCGTTGCCGAGTGTGATTTGTTCAGGTGTGACCGTGTATTTTTTCGCCAACGCATTTTTCAAATCAAAACCACTTCCGTCAGGATATAACGCCAAATCCACGATAGCATTTTGAATCGCAACACGCGCTTTTTCGCCAATGCCCAACGGATTTTCGTTTGACGCGAGTTTGATAATGTTAGAAATTCCTAATTCACGTTCCAATTCTTCAATCGGTTTGCCTGCTTTGTAAGGAATTAGTTTTTGTACGCCTTCAACGGCGAGAGAATAAATATTGTTCATAGAAAAAAGTTCAAAAATGCCCCGTTACGGTGCGTTGATTAAGCGTAGCGTTAAATTTAGAATGGTTATGTAAAAAATGTT
>CAIRCR010000300.1 GCA_903877065.1 uncultured Pseudomonadota bacterium | reverse complement strand
TTGCGCCCTTTGGCATCAACTTTTACAAATGGCAGTGGATTATTACCTGCATTATTAAAACGAAACGCGCCTTGTGTTTTACTTTCTGCTTGACTGAAAAATTGGTTTATTGCGTCAATTAAAGCCTGCGTTGAACGAAAATTTGTTTTCAATGTATGGTGATTTTGGGTTGCTTGATGTGCTTTCAAATAAGTGAAAATATCTGCGCCGCGAAACGAATAAATCGCTTGTTTCGGGTCGCCAATTAAGAAACAACTTACTGAAGGTTGCATTTGATAAAGTGTTGAAAAAATACGGTATTGAATAGGGTCTGTGTCTTGAAATTCATCAATTAACGCAACGGGATATTGATTGCGAATCACCTCACCAAGACGCGCCGCATTTTGTCCTTGAAGCGCGTTATCAAGATTGTTCAGCATATCGTCAAAGGTCACGCGCGAAAGTTTCTTTTTTTCTTCCGTGTAACGATTGCGAATCCATTTGATGGCGTGGAGTTTGATTTGTTTTACCAGATTATCTTTTGGTTCTTTTTCAGTATTTTTAATCAATTCATCCGTTGATTGAAAAGCTAGGAATGAAAATTCAGGTAAACGATTTTTGAAATTCTTCTTCAAGCCATTTTCTAATTTAGTTATGCCAAATTTTGCGAGTGTGTCTGTTTCGCCCGAACTTTTACTTTCGATCCAACGGTTAATTTCACTCAAACACGATTCTAATTTTTTACTGGGATAGGACGTGGCATTTAACCAACTGTCAGCGTGTGCTTGTTCAAGCAACTTTTTAATTAACGTAAAATCCTTTTGCCAATGTTGTTTTGCAATGACTTCAAATTGCGTATTTTTTTCAGACCATTCCGTCCACGGTTTAAAAATTTCAGAAAATTCCAACTGAAAATCATCCAATTTCAATGCTTCCGTTTCAGTAAGCAAACCTTTAATTTTGCCTGCAAAATCATCAGGCGATTTAGCTAAATTTTGAATGATAAATTCACATTGGCTCTTTTCTAAACCATAAAAATGAATCCGCCAATAATCACGAATCACATTGTTGAGCAATTCAATGTCATCGGTATTTACGTCTTGTTTAAATGGACTTCCACTGTCAAAGGCGTGTTGTTGCAACATTTTGTTACACCAGCTGTGAATCGTAAAAACCGCCGACTCATCCATGTAATTTGCCGCTACTTCCAAACGTTTGGCGCACATATTCCATTGTTCTGGGTTATAACTTTTTCTCAGTTCAACCAAAAAAACATCTTCTGTTTCACTTTGCTGACGAAAATACTGCGCCGATTCACTTAAACGATTGCGAATTCTGTCGCGTAATTCTTCCGTTGCGGCATCGGTAAACGTGACGACTAAAATGTTTTGTGGCGTTAATGCTTTCTCAATTTCATGCCCTAAAATCAAACGAACGTATAACGCGGCGATGGTGTAAGTTTTGCCTGTTCCCGCACTGGCTTCAATTAAATGCGTGCCTTGCAAAGAAAGCGTTAATGGATTTAATGATTTCATTTTTACACCGCCTCGCTGACATTTTGGAAAATTGGTTCATAAAGAATACCCGCCCATTTTTTAAATTCACCATTGGAATTTAACTCTTCAAATGTGGGATAAAAACGTTTGAGATAAGCATCTTCATCGACTTCACCCGTAATAAAATCACCTTCGTATTTAGCCTTAGCGTCCTGCTCTTGCAAATAAGCAAAAGCCGATTTAATGGCAACGGGCAAAGGTAGTTTTAAACCTTCGTAACGGACTGTTACGAGATTTTTCAAATACGTTTTTGCTGTTTCGCTATCAACGGGCGCAATTTTTATCACCGTGTCCGCTCCAATTACGAAAGTTTGTAAATTTAAATCGTTAGCACAGCAAGATAGATGATTTACCCAATGTTGAGTGAAATTGTGATATTTAATGTCTTTTTTAGATTTGAGCGTTTGTGCAGTTAAAAAAATGAGCGCGTTTTCTTGCTGTGCGTTTTTTATTAAATTTTGCACATGTCCTGTTAGTTTAATGGTCAAGTTTTTCTCAATTTTAAAATCTATTTCAACAGATAACGGTGGCTCACATTTAATCGACCATAAATTTAAATAATGAAGATAGATTTCCCACGCTTGTTTAACAGGGATTGATACTTTATCAAATTGAATTTGTGCAAATTGACCCAAAGGAAATTGTCCTTTGCGAATTAACGCATTTTTCTGATTTTGAAAAATAGTTTCCATTGTTTGCTTTTCATTATTTTTTACTTGCTTTAGCAATTCGTCTTTGAATAGATAATCTTCCAAACCGTTAAATGTAAACGGTTCATTATCGACAATCACCTCTGAATCATTATCGAAATACACTTTGAGGGTTTGATTGCAAAAAAATTTTACAGGTGCTTTTAAAAATCGCCCTAAAGTTTCAATACTTACCGATAAAGCCGTTTCATTTGCTCCATTTGGCTTTATGATGTCGCCCGCTGTTTCATTATTTTGAACAAACCATTCATGTGAATAAGTGAATAAACACGGGTATCCACTATGTTCCAAATAATGTTTACTGAATGGTTGTAGCGGATGTTCAAGCGTTATTTCTTCAAGTAAATCTTTATCAGGCAATTCCCAAGTACGCTGAATAATTTCACGCAATTGGCTAATTAAAATAGAAGGCGGAATTTTGCTGTTGTCGCGCACATTTTTTCCAATCCAACTGACATAAAATTGTTTTCTTGCTGAAAGAAGTGCTTCCAAAAATACATATTGATCATCTTGCCGACGTGAACGATCACCTGGGCGATATTGCCCCGCTAAACTCATTAAATCAAAACTTTGCAATGGTTTTTGACGTGGATATTCACCATCATTCATTCCCAAAACGCAGATGACAGAAAAAGGAATTGAGCGCATTGGCATGAGCGTACAAAAATTAACTTTCCCACTTAAAAATATCTTTTGAAAACTCGCTTCGTCCACACCCGAAAGCCATGAATCACAAACAACGTTTCGTGACAGCAAATCTGTTTCTGTTAAATTTGCCTGTTTGCAATGCAATTCCCATTTTTTTAATGCTAATTGCAACGATTCTAATGTTTTACGTTCCTTCTCATCATTGGGTTTGAAGAAGTCCGTTAACAATTCGTTTAGTAAAATTAGCCATGTTTTATAGTCATAATCTTGATTTAACTTCGTTGCATAACTTTCAAGTAAATCAATTAAAAAACATAAATGCCCCAACCATTGAGCATCTAAGCCACCAATTTCTTCATAAGGCTCAATACCTGCAAAGGCTTCGCCATTTCCAACGGCATAACCTAACAACATTCGATTTAATCCAAATTTCCAAGTATTGGCATCTAAACCTTCACTCATGCCTAAACGCTGACGATGTTGTGCATCTAAACCCCAACGAATTTGCGCCCCTTCAATCCATTGGCACAACACGTTTACAATGCTTTCTTCAATGTTCAAGCGCGTTCTAATTGCAGGAATTTCAAGTAACCAACGAATTTGGCTGACGGTAAAACGTGAATTTGGCAACCCCATTAAAAACTCAGTTGCCACCACAAGCGAGTTATGTGCGCGTTCTTGTTGATCTGTGACGCTGTAAGGAATGTAGCGTTTATCATTAGGTTGAATTTGTCCGAAAACAGCGTGAATGTGCGGTGCGTATTTGTTGATATCTGGCACCATAACAAGCACATCACGCGGTTTTAAACGAGTGTTCGCGTCCGTATTTTCGTTAAATCTAGCAAGTAATTGATCATGCAAAATTTCAATTTCACGTTGCGGACTGTGAGCAAGATGAAACGCAATTGAATTATCTGCCCGATTCAATAAAATTTTTTCAGTCGGAACCGCTTCTAAATCTAAAATGGTCTGCTGTAATTTGTGCAACAAACAGGCATTTTCATTTTCTGCGTAATTCTCAAAAAAATCGATTTTGTTATTTGCCCAGTTCCAGTTTTGATAAGTATTGCGCTCATCAAATTGGTCAAGCAAACGAATATAATCGCGCCCTTGTTTTCCCCATGCGGCAAGCAATTGATTGGCGTAAAGATGCAAATCTTCATCGGATATTGAATCTGGGACACCACGTCTATTTTCTTGGCGACGATTTTGAGCTTTCAGCAAATCTTTATCCTCGATAATATCAGCCCAATAGTATTGGCAAGGATTGGTCACAAATAAAACGACTTGGCAAAATTGACTGATTTTCGCCAAAACTTCGATGTGTTGTTGCGCCAATGTTGGAATACCAAAAACAATAATGCGTTTCGGTAAATTTGCGGGAGGTGTTTTTAACGTTTCGATTTCTTTGAGAAATAAATCATGAACTGACGAGCGGCTTGCATTTTGTTTTTCGGATTCGCTCATATCTTGCAAAATTTCACGCCATAATTGCGCTTGCCAAATTTGCTCTTGCGGTAAAGGATTTTCTTTGTTGTGACCATCACGAATGATGTCTTTGCCTTGTTCCCAATCGAGCAACCAATCGGCTCGATACATTTGATATTGATCAAACAATTCGGCTAATTTTTCGGCAAGCTGATGTCTTTTTAGTTCTTTTTCATCGTCAATTAAAAAACGTGCGAGATTTTCAAATTCAGTTTTTTTTATTAGCCAAGGCAAAAGACGATACAACCGCCACGTTAATGGATGTTTGGCTAGCGG
Source organism: uncultured Pseudomonadota bacterium (assembly GCA_903877065.1). Classification (GTDB taxonomy): domain Bacteria; phylum Pseudomonadota; class Gammaproteobacteria; order Methylococcales; family Methylomonadaceae; genus UBA10906. The sequence goes on along the minus strand of CAIRCR010000300.1, from coordinate 2,241 downwards.
TTGTTCTTTAGGAATTTGCTGACCTAGAATGGTGCGGTAAATTTCCCAAACAAACATTGAAGGTAATTTCACTTCTAAGCCCGAAGCAATTCCTAAAGCGTTATTTTGTGCAAGATATTGCTTGAGCCACTGCCCCACGCCATTGTTATAGATTAGAAACGTTTCACTTTCCAATGGCAAAAGTGGATGCGTTTGCATCCAGTATTCAACAACATTAACTAATGACTCAAGTTTATTACCATGAATAATGGCAATTCCGTTTTTTAATGACATAGCGTGTACTCTGGCAAGTTTATTGGATATGGCGGATTCAAGTAATCAATGCAACGGGTAATCAATTCGATAAGTTAAGCGCGTCTTTTGAGTAAATTAACGCATCGATAGCAAAATCAAGTTCATATTGATTTTGAGTGACTAGATTCAAGCGGTATTTTGATCGTACCACCAAAATTATGTCTATTTTACTCGATTGCACTCAATTACTTGAATCCATCGTGTTTGAGAAATAAACACTTAGATGTATTGATTTTAAATGGAATTGCACAAACAGACGAAATTTAAAAACAAAATTCCGCCTATTCAAATGTGAGTTGTGAATTTATAACAAAATCAAATCATTTGTTTTGACCTTTTCGCTGTAACCTTTTACATTCTTACACCTTTTACTTTTTTTATTTTAAGAGTCTATAAACTAATGACACAAAAAACTTTTCTGCTCGGTATTTCTAATTTTAATTACACTGATTTGTACGATTCATCACGTTTGACCGATTTACTCGCCGTTTTCGACGAATCCGTGAAATATCACGATGCTGATTTGTACGAAAATTATATTTCGTACCGCAATACGCAAGGTGCGGATTTATCGCCTGAACAACAATCGGCTTTGCTCGTTCAAGTTGCGCCATTCGTTGGTAAATTTGTTGCCAAATTATTCAATGTTGAAGTCGAACATCAAGCGCAAAAATCACACATTCAATCTGAAATTGAAACGATTTTTACCTTTAAAAATGAAGTCGTTGAAAAATTAGGTGTCGTTTTCAAAGGGCAAACGACAGACGATTGGAAAATTCCTGACGTGTTAAATCGTTTTGATTTGTTGATTGAAGCAGGCTTCCCCGAAGCGAACACGACCGAAGACGACGAACACCGCGTCGCACAAGTTGGCGCGGTAATTGGTTCATTAGCAAACCATTACAAAACCTTGGTAAAAGGCAAAGAAAGCAATTATGAAAATGCGGATTTGCAAGCCGAAGCCTTACGCGAAAAATTAAAAGCTCACGAACTCGCGGCAACTGAATTTGCTGACATTATCAACGTGCCAGATTTCATCGAATTCACCGCTGGTTTAATGGACGTGGTGCAACGCTGGTGTTTCGTCGCGCAACAAGACAACGACGTGGTCGCGGATTGGCTCAGTTTCAAATTCCCGCAAAAGCGTGATTTCAATAATTTAGTTGAACACGAACTGATTGATAAAACCGAATTTAACGTCTGGATGAGCGAACATCGCCGTCGTCGTGATGGTTTCAAACTCACCGACCCGCGTTATCACCAACGTCAAGTCTTATCGGAAGTTAATCATTGTATTTATTGCCACGAGCGCGACACCGATTCTTGCTCAAAAGGAATGCGTAATAAAAAAGACAATACTTTCAAAAAAGATTTAATGGATGTAACGACCATTGGTTGCCCTCTCGATGAGAAAATTTCAGAAATGAATTTGGTCAAACGTGGCGGTGACAACATTGGCGCGTTGGCGATTGTGACTGTTGATAATCCAATGTGTGCAGGCACGGGGCATCGGATTTGTAACGAATGTATGAAGGGTTGTATTTACCAAAAAACTGACCCTGTGAACATTCCGCAAATCGAAACTAACGTCTTAACCGACGTTTTGTTTATGCCTTACGGGTTTGAAATTTACAGTTTGTTGACACGTTGGAATCCGCTCAATGTCAAACGTCCTGTGATGTTACCGTACAACGGTAAAAATGCGCTTGTTGTCGGTTTAGGTCCTGCGGGTTATACGATGAGTCATTATTTGCTCAACGAAGGTTTTGCGGTGGCGGGGATTGATGGTTTGAAACTTGAACCTTTACCTGTTGAATTAACGGGCGATGCCGATAATTTACCTGCGCCAATTGCTGATTTCAAAGACCTTTACGAAGATTTAGACAAACGTATTTTGGCAGGTTTTGGCGGCGTGGCGGAATACGGCATTACCGTGCGTTGGGATAA
>CAIRCR010000299.1 GCA_903877065.1 uncultured Pseudomonadota bacterium | reverse complement strand
GATATTTTACAAAATCCCCTCGCTTTTAATCACACCCTCTGAAATTCTGAAATGCTAAAGGTTGACATATTTTGGTATTTATGAACCAAAGCCTCTTTATGCCCAAAAATGGTGCAAATTTATGACTTTTGAATCTTATTTAGTGCGGAGCAGAGTGTAATTTTTAAATTTCGCTTTATATTACAAGTAGTTATTAAATGGCATATCTATTGCGAAGTGTATTAGCATTGATATGTAGTTAAATTTTCTTGACTAACTCACCTATGGGGCAATAGACGTATGCTATCTAATTCAGAATTATTCGACACGTTTTCGCCTTATATTCGTAGTGTAAATAAATGTAAGGAAATTTTACGAGAATTAAATGGAACGTGGGATTTGATTTCGGCAATAGCTGAAATTAGTTGCCCAAAGGAAGCTGCATCTATTCTCCCAGCGATGGATACGACAAAAAAAGGATTTAATGACCTTGAATTTGAACTGACTAATCAACTGGTTTATCAGGAAATACAAAAATTATGTCTTGAACTTCGTTCCAAAGCTCAAGTGTCGATTGATATTTTGGTGCGTAATTTATACGAACGCACCGCTGATATTGGTTTTTTGGCAACGAATGTGGACATTTGCAGTTTTGTTAATTCGTCGGCAAATAACGAAAAAACCGATGTAGATTCAATTAACCAATTGCTTGAAGAATATGTATCGAAATACACCGTTTACGATGACATTATCATTTTAGATACTGACGGCTGTATTTTAACGAGATTTGATCGTGATAAAGGCGTTAATCAAAAAATTAGTGATTCCATTATTCGCAAAACATTAAATTCCGTAGACGATTATGTTGAAACATTTGGTAACACGGTTTTAAGACCCGATGCCGAACGAACGCTTATTTATTCAAAACGTATCGTTGATTCGGTTAATGAAAAAGTAATTGGCATTCTTTGTTTATCTTTTCGTTTTGACAACGAAATGGCAGGTATATTCCGTAATTTGCAGAAAAAAGGCGATCGAGCGGTTATGTTGCTTTTAGATGCAAATTCTGTGGTTATTGCAACTAGCGATTATGATCATGTGCCGATTGGACGTGTGATTGAAATGGTTGAAAATAATGCTGAATATAGTGTCACTTATTTTGCTGGGCGTGAGTATTTAGCCGTAACACATCGCGGTCGCCCATATCAAGGTTATGCAGGACAAGAATGGTACGGTCACGCCATGATTCCATTGCAATCGGCATTTCTTTCATCAACGTCAGACAAAGAAATTACAGCGGAAATTTTTAAGCATAACGATTTGTCGGCTGAAACGTCTGTCATTATTACCAGTGCCGCTGAAGGCATTAACAAATTTTTGCATCGTGTGATTTGGAATGGTCAAGTCATGGCGACCAATCAACACGGCAATCTCATTTCGTTAAAAGCAATTTTGCGGCAAATTCGCTCGATGGGTGTTCGTACAGCGCAAGTATTAGGCGGTTTTAGTCAAAGTTTACACACGACTATGATTACGTCTGAATTACAAAATGCTGAATCCATTGCACGGCGTATGATTGACATCATGGATCGCAATCTTTATGAACGTAGCAACGATTGTCGTTGGTGGGCATTAACTTCAGAAATTCGCCGCATTTTATCGCAAGCAACACTTACGGCAGATGATAAAAAGAAAATCCAAGATATTTTGATCTACATCAACAAACTTTACACTGTCTACACGCGACTTTTTATTTACGATACAAAAAAGACAGTGATTGCAGAATCTAATCTACACAATGATTCTATTATCGCCGTCGATAAACAAGTAAATACGCCTTATGCACAAGAAACGTTTTCGTTAAATTCGCCACAAGAATATCGAGTTTCTGCTTTTGAAGATACTTGGTTATATGACGGTAAGCCGACTTACATTTACAATGCCGCGATTCGTCATGTTAGTGATGCAAATAAGATTGTAGGTGGAATAGGGATTGTTTTTGATTCAGCACCCGAATTTCAAAATATGCTTGAGGATTGCTTGCCAGAAAAAGAAGGTGCTTTTGGACTTTTTGTTGAACGACCCAGTTGCCGAATTGTGTCATCAACAGACGAATCAATGTATAAAAAAGGCGAAGTTTTTTACATTGATCCCGAATTTTTTGCTCTGGAACAAGGGCATGGAAAATCAAAAATCATTTTGCACAAAATGAAATACTATGCCGTTGGTTGTTATTTTTCACATGGGTACCGTGAATTTAAAACAACTGGCGATTACAGCAATGATGTTTGCGCGTTAGTATTTATCCCAATGGGTAAAAAGAAAGAAGCAGCACAAATTAAACGCGATGCAATTACCTATCCGCAAGAAGTGATAGGCGGTGAAGCCATTGATTTAGCAACATTTTATATTGGTAGTGATATTTACGCGCTTAATGCCATAGATGTGTTGGAAGCAGTTGATGTGTCACTGATTAACAGCTTACCAGGCGTTAAGTCATACATAATTGGCAGTGTTATTTATACCGATAATTCCGAAGCGATTAACCAGAAAACCCCTGTTGTTGTCGTTGATGGTCGAATTTTGACGAATCAACCGTTAAGCAAAAGTGAAACGGGTGCAGTGATTATTGTTAAAACACAAGATGGACCAATTGGCTTATTGGTTGATGAATTAGATGCTATTGTGAGCTTTGAAAGAAAACATATTCAATCGGTTAAAGGCTTGTTTGCAGGTGATGGCGGGTATGTAAAAGCATTAGCACATATTCCAGATAGCAATATTCAAGGAAGAATGCTGATTATATTGAATCAAGATTTAATTCTTAACGAAATTCGTAAGCAACAACCGCTTAACAAATTAGAACCTTTTCCGTAGTTTTTGCATATATTTTAGGACAATTTTATTTATGACTGAAAAACGAATCTTTACGTTACGAGAAAATTCAAAAGTTTTATGTGAACTTCCTGTATTAGAAGGGACAACGGGTTCCAACGTACTCGATATTAAAAACCTGTACAGTGAAACTGGTATGTTTGCTTATGACCCAGGTTTTAATTCAACGGCAAGTTGCTCGTCAAAAATTACGTTTGTTGATGACCGTGCAGGCGCGTTGTTTTATCGTGGTTATTCAATTGGTGAATTGGTTGAGAATTGCAATTTTTTAGAAGTGAATTTTTTATTGCTTCATGGTGAATTGCCTTCGGTGGAACAGTTACAGGCTTTTGAGAAAAAAATAACCACACAAACATTGGTTCATGACCAGCTTATCAACTTTTTTAAAGGTTTTCGTCGAGACGCTCATCCAATGGCGGTTATGGTCGGCGTTGTCGGCGCGTTGTCGGCGTTTTATCATGAAGCGTTAGACATTAAATCCACTGAAGAACGTGAGTTAATTGCCGTGCGTTTAATTGCAAAAATGCCGACAATTGTTGCGATGTGTTACAAATACAGTGTAGGTTTGCCGTTTATGCACCCACAAAGTAAATTGGGCTATGTTGAAAATTTTATGCGGATGTTGCTTGCAACGCCTTGTGAAGAATTTGTTGCAAATCCTGTTTTGGTTCGTGCGTTAGAAAAATTTTTAATTCTGCACGCTGATCATGAACAAAATGCCTCAACATCAACGGTACGTTTAGCAGGTTCAAGTGGTGCAAATCCGTATGCGTGTATTACAGCGGGAATTGCGTGTTTATGGGGTTCAGCGCACGGCGGCGCAAATGAAGCCGTTTTAAATATGTTTCAAAAAATTGGTAATCCTTCCAATGTTTCAAACTATATCGCAAAAACAAAAGATGAAAATGATGTGTTTAAATTATCGGGTGTTGGTCATCAGGTTTATAAAAAATACGATCCACGCGCCAAAGTAATGCGTGAATTATGTTTTGAAGTGTTGGGAGAACTCAATTTATTAGGAGATGCGTTATTCCAAACAGCGTTGGAAATTGAGCGTATTGTCTTGGAAGATGAGTATTTTGTCAGCCGAGAAATGTATCCAAAAATCGATTTTTATTCAGGCATTTTGTTACGCGCCTTGGATATTCCGACAAATATGTTCACTGCAATTTTTGCAATGGCGCGTTCAATTGGCTGGATTTCTCAATGGGACGAAATGATTTCTGATCCTAATCAACGTATCGGTAGACCACGTCAGCTCTATTGCGGTGTTCCAGTACGAAATGTGTAAATCTTTGCTTGCTGTCACACACAACTTTTATCGAGATTGCTTATTTCGAGTATGTGGCGACAATTTGTAGCTCTATCTCATTTTAGAATCCCTGCCGTGAAGTAACCAACTTTACTAAATCTCATCAACCAATTTTTTGGAAGGATAACGGCAGGTTTCCGTTGGACAGGAAATTTTGGAAACTAAAAATACCCTTCGCGTTTTTTTTGTTCCATCGACCCCGCTTGGTCGTGGTCAATTAAACGACCTTGACGCTCAGAAGTCGTAGTCAAAAGCATTTCTTGAATAATTTCAGGCAACGTCGTGGCATCGGATTCAATCGCACCCGTCAACGGATAACAGCCTAATGTCCGAAAGCGTACTTTTTTCATTTCGACTTTTTCATGCTCACCAATCGGCATACGGTCATCGTCCACCATAATTAACATTCCATCACGTTCAACAACGGGACGTTCTTTCGCAAAATACAGCGGTACAATCGGAATCTGCTCTAAATGAATGTATTGCCAAATATCAAGCTCCGTCCAATTCGACAACGGGAACACGCGAATACTTTCGCCTTTATCGATTTTACCGTTGTAAATATTCCACAATTCGGGACGTTGATTTTTCGGATCCCAGCGGTGATTTTTATCGCGAAACGAATAAACTCGCTCTTTTGCACGCGATTTTTCTTCATCACGTCTCGCACCACCAAATGCCGCGTCAAATTGATATTTGTTTAAGGCTTGTTTTAAACCGTCTGTTTTCATTACGTCGGTGTGTTTTTTACTGCCGTGAACAAACGGGCTGATATTCATGTCCACGCCGTCTTGATTGGTGTGGACGATTAAATCTAAACCAAGTTTTTTCACCATCTCATCACGGAACGTAATCATTTCTTTGAATTTCCACGTCGTGTCAACGTGCATCATCGGAAATGGTGGACGTGCTGGATAAAACGCTTTCATGGTCAAATGCAGCATCACCGCCGAATCCTTACCGATTGAATACAACATTACAGGTTTTTCAAACTCCGCCGCGACTTCACGAATAATGTGAATACTTTCGGCTTCGAGTTGTTTTAAATGGGTTAATTTATGGTCTATCATTGAAAAATCCGTTGAGTTTAAAAGGCTTGAATGGCGTTTATTCTAGCACGTTATCGGGTGATTTAATGTCGCCCCGTGTGACCAAAACCACCTTCGCCACGATGACTTTCGTCAAAATCTTCGACTTGCTCAAACGCGACTTGAACGACAGGGACAAAAACCATTTGAGCAATTCGTTCGCCAATATTTATCGTAAACGTTTCGTTGCCACGATTCCAACACGAAACGAAAACTTGCCCTTGATAATCCGAATCAATCAGTCCGACCAAATTGCCTAAAACAATGCCGTGTTTATGCCCTAAACCTGAACGAGGTAACAAAACGGCAGCGAGTGAATTGTCGCCAATATGAATTGCCAATCCCGTTGGAATTAAAACCGTTTCGCTCGGTTTTAAAACAACCGCATCGTCCAAGCAAGCGCGTAAATCTAAACCTGCTGAACCAGTCGTTGCATATTCGGGTAATGGAATCGTGTCGCCTAAACGTGAATCTAAAATTTTGAGTTGAATTTTGTGCATTTTTTGAATTTTTTTAGTTGAATTAAATTTGTTTTCCGAGCCACAAACCAAGCCCAATTGTGCCGCAACAACTCACGCTATTTGCAACAAAAAGCCCGAGCATAAAATTTGTTTGCGTGTCGAAAGCGTAACCGTGTTCGATTAAAAATAGAATTAAATATAATCCTGAAAGTGTTAAATACGCGCCAATGATTAAAATCAATAACGTCACGCGTTGTTCGATGGGGAGTGCGATTTTCTCAAGTAATAACGCGGCAACCACGCCAATCAGTAACGCACCAATGAGGTTAATTATCATCATGCCGTAAGGCATTGCACCGTTGGGTAATTCTAAAATTCCGTTGCTGTACCAAAACAAGCCGCGTCCACAAAGTAATCCAAGCCAAACGGCGATTAAACAACTGCCGACGCTGACCGTGATATTTAAAAATGCTTTGCTGATTTGCCCTTGTTCGAGCAAGTAAAACGTTTCCAATGAAAAAGTCGAAAAGGTGGTGAACGCGCCAATAAATCCAACCAAAATCGCAGCACGATAATCCAAATTCACCGTAATGCGTTGTAAAACAAGCGTTTCACTGAGTAAACCGATTAAAAAGGAACCGATGATATTGACTAAAAGCGTGCCGTAGGGAAAGCCGCGTCCGAGTAATTGATATAATCCCGTAGACACCAAAAAACGCATAATGGCACCCGCCGCGCCGCCAATTGCAATGACGATAAGTTGATTCATGCGTTTAAAAAGATTTTATAAAGTGTTCACGGTAATAACGCAGTTCTTCGATAGATTCGATAATATCGTCGAGAGCTTGATGGCTGGATTCTTTACTAAAACCGTCTTTGATTTCAGGACACCAACGCGCCGCCAATTCCTTAAATGTCGAAACATCAATACAACGATAATGAAAAAAGGCTTCCAAAGTTGGCATATAGCGCGTCAAAAAACGTCTATCTTGCCAAACACTATTTCCACAAATCGGTGAAACACCCGCATCAACCCATTGACTTAAAAATTCAACAGTTGCTTGTTCAGCTTGTAAAGCAGTCACAGTAGACGCTTTTACACGTTCAATCAGTCCAGATTTTCCATGATGTTCTTGATTCCAATCGTCCATTGCCGACAGAATTTCATCAGATTGATGAATCGCAAAAACAGGACCTTGTGCCAAAATGTTCAAATTTTTATCGGTGACAATCGTAGCAATTTCAATAATCACATCAATTTCGGGATTTAGCCCAGTCATTTCTAAATCAATCCAAATTAAGTTTTCTGCGTGTTTTGTCATGAGAGTTCTCTAAGGTTGTTAAGCGGTTCGCGCCAAACGGCGGCGTTCAAAAAATACAGTAATCAAGCAATATAATAGCATTAACAAACTCGGCAGACACCCAACTTGCCAGTGTAACAAGGGTTGCAATTGAAGATTCGCAAAATACAAACCTATGCCTAAAATTAAATAACCCAAAACAATTTTGACATCATAATCGACACGATAAAACTTTTGCCCTAAAAAGTAAGACAATGTAGCCATCGCGGCATAACAAACCAACGTTGCATAAGCTGACCCCGTGTAACCAAATTCGGGAATCCAAAATAGATTTAATGTAATCGTCAAGCCCGCGCCAAATAAAGAAACAACAGCACCCATTAACGTTTTATCACTGAGTTTGTACCAAATTGATAAATTGATATAAATCCCTAAAAATAAATTTGCCAACAATAAAATCGGAACAACGTGCAGACCTGAACGAAACTCTTCACCAATAAAATATTTGAAAAAATCCAAATACAGCGTTACCAACAAGAAAATAAATACACAAAAAATACTGAAATAATGAAGTACGCGAGCATAAATAATTTTCGCATCGCTGTTTTTTGCGTAAGAAAAAAAGAAAGGTTCAGCCGCATAACGAAACGCTTGAATAAACAAAGTCATCAAAATCGACAATTTATAACACGCGCTATAAATACCCAGTTGAGCCAAATTTGTCGCGGTATCGTAAGGCAAAAGATATTTCAGCAACACACGATCAAGCATTTCGTTAATAATTCCAGCAAAACCAATCACGACTATCGGCAAGGAATAACGCGCCATACGTTTAAATAATTGCCAATCAAACCCCAAATACAAACCTTTTAATTGCGGTATCAAAAACAAAAATTTACCGCTACTTGCAAATAAATTGGCTAAAAAAATATAACCCACACCAATTTCAGGGCGGTAAACATAATGTAGCCATTCGGTGTTTTGAGCTTGTAATTTCGGACACAAAACAATGAAAAATAAACTCAACGTAACAGTTAACAAAATTTCAAAAATTTTAATACTAGCAAAACGCAGAGCCCGATTTTCAGCACGAAGTCTGGCAAACGGTAACGCAGCAATCGAATCAAACGTTAAAATCAACGCAAAATAAAAAATATATTCTGAATGCGTCGTGTAATTTAACGAATTGGAAATTGCAGTATTAAACGTGGTGAGCAAAAGAAAAATGCTGAGATTGAGCAATAAAATAAAACTTAATGCTGTCGAATAGGCTTTGTCATTATCGTTGCGGAATCGAAAATACCCCGTTTCAAAACCAAGTAATAAAAACACGGATAAAAAGCCTGAATACGCATAAAATTCTGAAACAACACCGTATTCGGTTGCAGTAAAATAGTGGGTATAAAGCGGAACGAGTAGATAATTTAGAAAGCGTCCAAAAATGCTACTCAATCCATAAATCGCGGTTTGTGAAACAAGTTTTTTAAGCATGAAAAGTTGCCAAAATCATTGAATTTTTGACAACTAAATTACGCTACGGCTTTCAGTTCATGAACCGTTAAACTACCACGCCCGTCTTCGGTAATTTCATCGTCGCTCATTTTGAAATTATCGACTTTCATAGTGAGATATTTGTCGAAATAGGTTTTTAAATCTTTTTCGATAGATTTGTCGTAATCAGGTTTGACAACGTGCGTTGTCCCCCATTTTGTGTGAACCACTTTGCCATCAACGACGACTAATTCGCCGTCTTTGAAAACGTAATCTGGTTTTTCAAACATTTTTTGACGATCAACATTGTCGGTGTAAATCGTAATATCCGCCCAATTTCCCGCACTCAAACCACCACGATTTTGCAAACCAATCAATTTAGCTGCCCCCGCTCGCGTCATAATTGCGATTTCTTGCAAGGTATATTCACGTTCAATCGAGGCAAGCGTGGTCATTTTTTGCGCTTCGGGATGAATGGTCGAAAGCACATCATTTCTAAACGTTCTATCCATCAACAATCGAATCAAATGCGGATAACTGGTAAAGGGCGCACCGTTTGGATGGTCGGTTGTTAAGAAAATCCTCCATGGATCTTCGACCAATAAAAATGTTTCCAGCCCAATTGCCCACTGTAAGGCATTCACAAAATTTTGGTCTTTGTATTTAAACGGTACCACGCCGCAACCTGCGTCACATTCAATGTCCATCGTCACCCATTTTGCTGGACTTGCGAATTTATGATTGGCGTGTTGACGCATATTGTCGCCCGACGCGGTTACGGTTTGACCGAACAAAATTTGCCCCACGTCAATGGTGATATTTTTATTTTTGTTAATTGCTTCGGCAATTTTCGCCGCGCCAGAAGAAAATTTAAAATCGCCTTCTGTGCCGTAACTGTGGAATTGAATATGTGTTAAGTGCATCGGCAAGCCGCCAATCCCTTGAATCGTATCAAGGGTGGTTTCCATATTGCCAGGCACGCCCAAATTACAACCGTGAACGTGCAACGGATGCGACACGCCAATTTCTTTCACTGCTGTCGCCAACACGCGCAAAATTTCACGAGGTGTCACGCCGTAATGCGAATTTTGTTCGTCTAAATCAAGTTTTCGCTGATTGAATTTAAACGCATTAATGCCACCAGGATTTACGACTTTTACACCAATCGCTTTCGCGGCATTCATCGTCCAGGCAACGTAATCGTTAATGGCTTTTTGATCTTTTTTTGCCGTGAGCAGTCGCAACAAATAATCGTCGCTGCCGAGCATGACGTAACCACCTTTGTCCAAAATCGGAATATCGCCCATTTCCATGTGTGCTTGACGGGCGTTAATCGGCAAAACAGCGGGTTCAAAACCAGCGGTATAACCCATTTCGGCATAACGATAACCCGTAATAAACGTACTTGGCGCGGCGTGTCCGCAACCTGAACGGCAAATGTGTGTACTGGCAACAGGATCGTTGCGGTGATCTTCGGGTAAAAGTGTGCGAGCGATGTTGCCTTTACCGCCGCCGATGTGTGTGTGCATATCAATTGCACCCGACATCACAACTTTGCCTTTCAAATCGTATTCTTTATCGACTAAAAACTCGCTCGTCGGTTTGTTGATGATTTTGCCATCTTGAACGTAAATATCTTGTTGTTTGCCATCGACACCACTGGCTGGGTCGTACACTGTGCCGCCCGTTAATTTGATTAACATACTGATTCCTCGCGTAAAACCTGTTCAATTGCGTTTAAAACTTCCGATGTGTTAGGTAAGCCCGAGTCACGCAATTTTTTCAATCGAATCGCCACTACGTTGTCTAAACGATAAGCGTGTCCTGTGTGATCAATGCCAGGCGTGCCGACAGGAATAAACACGTCTGGTTCTTTTTCAAACGTCATTCCAGAACGTGCAACAACAATCGTTGGTAAATTGGTTTGAGGCGGATTTGCTTTGGCGTTAAAAGCATTAACCCAAATCAGCGCGTCGACTTCACCATTATTTAAAAGTTCATTTGTTTCAAATAAAAACGGGTCATATTCAGGATAACCTTTTGTAAAACTAACTCGTGCGGCATAGCCCGTTGTCCAACCACAAACTTGATTTGCCGTTTGATCGCCTTCTTTGCCACCGAGTGGAAAACCTGAGCAACGCGTGGTTTGATTTACGTCTTTGACCATTTCTGAAATCGTTTGAACCGTTAATTCTGCGTGTGGATAATTCAATGCACCTGCTGCCCACGTCACAACGCCGTATTTTGCCGCTTTGAGTTTTTCTGCAATCGTTGTTAAATCGGTAATCGAAATTCCTTCAACGCTTTCAGCTTGAATTTGTTGACCTTTCAGCAATGCGCGTAAAACCGCAACGACTTCGGGCAAATTTTCGTTTGAACATTCAAAAACTTGCGCTGCTTTTCCCGATGGCGACGTTGACGCATTGCCCGATGGTTTTGTACCTAAATAAATAATATCGCGGTCACTGGTGTTTTCTAAAAACATCGCTTCATTCCACAAATATTTTTCAAAAAAACGGGGCGCGAAACCTTCTAAATCTGCACCAACAATCAGCAATAAATCACAACGATTTTTGATTTCAGCAAGCGTGGTATTCATCCAGCCCGAATCTTGCAACGCTAAAATGTTTTTTCGAGCATTATTGAAATTCGCGTTATCAACAACTGCACCTATTCTATCGGCTAACGCCAATAAACCACGCATTCCATTTACGTCTGTCGAGCAACCAGCAATCACGGGATAATTCGTATTTTTTAGCAAACTTGCAGCGTGTAAAATCGCTTCTTTTAAACTGACTTCTTTGCTGTTAATTCGCGCTTTGGTATCGGTAATTTCGTGTTCAAATGCAGGCGTATTCACGGTACAACCGTTTTCGACGACACTAATTTTTAAACCATCGACTTTAATCGTTAAATCGTCCGTGCCAATGCCGCAAAACGGACTGGGAACTTCTGTAATTTCACTCATCAAAACTGCCTTCAAATAAATTTTCTTGTACACCCATTTTATACTGTAAATTGAAAGTAAGAAAAAACTTTAAAGGTTTATTTGGAATACTGGCGTAGTCTAGTCGCTGCTTAGTTTTTGTGAAATCCCAGCACTTTTAATCACAATCGCTCTACTCAAGGAATCTTTGACTACTGAATTTAGCTCTCAAGTCTTGTTTTTAGTGTTATGTAGAACATAGATTGAGAGTAAGTTTGTGTCATTTTGATGTAACGCCGTAAACATAAACTAGCCATTCTGTTAACCATTTTGAGGTACATAAACAATGTCTAGTACAACTTCTCCTGCGGCAGGTCGTCCGAACTTTGAGCAGCAGACAGATTCAAAAAGTAAATATGTTTTTCTTGGCATACTGGCTGTGGGTCTAATTTTCACGTTTACAAGTTTGATTTCTGATATATCCCAATCTGATAATCAAATTACAACATGGCTACCTTTCATCTTGTTAGGTATCGCGCTAATCATTGCTCTAGGATTTGAGTTTGTAAACGGTTTTCATGATACGGCTAATGCTGTTGCAACGGTTATTTATACCCATTCGTTGCCGCCAAATGTCGCGGTAATTTGGTCTGGAACATTTAATTTTCTGGGCGTTTTGTTTTCTAGTGGCGCGGTTGCGTTTGGCATTATTTCACTATTACCCGTTGAGTTAATTTTACAAGTTGGTTCGGGTTCAGGTTTTGCGATGGTGTTTGCATTACTTATTGCCGCTATTTTGTGGAACTTAGGCACTTGGTATCTTGGATTACCTTCTTCTTCATCACATACGCTGATTGGTTCTATCATTGGTGTGGGTGTTGCCAATGCGCTTATGCACGGTAGAGATGGTACGAGCGGTGTTGATTGGACGCAAGCCTCTAAAATTGGTTCTTCGCTTTTGCTCTCACCTTTAATTGGTTTTTCTCTTGCCGCTTTATTATTGCTTGCTTTGCGTGCTTTGGTTAAACAACAAGAGCTTTACGAAGCACCTAAAGACAACAACCCTCCGCCTTTTTGGATTCGCGCTTTGCTTATTACGACCTGTACTGGTGTATCGTTTATGCACGGCTCTAACGACGGACAAAAAGGCATGGGGCTAATTATGCTCATTTTGGTGGGTACCGTCCCGACATCGTATGCGTTAAATAGTGCGATGCCCGTTGAACAAATGACACAGTTTGTGGTTGTTGCACAAGCAACGCAAAAAGCGTTAGTCGACTCTTCCAATGGTGTTGCCGCACCTGAAAATCCTCGCAATACGCTTTCTGACTATGTAAGAACTAAAGAAATTCTTCCCACTCTTGTACCTGCTCTGGCTGTTATAACTGGCGATATTGGCAAACAAATCAGCGATTACGGTGAGTTTAAAAAGATTCCATCAGCGGCGGTTGCTAACGTTCGTAACGATATGTACCTTGTTTCAGAAACGATTAAACACATTGAAAAAGGCAAGCAATTAACTTTCAATGATGAAACCACAAAGTACCTAAAAGACTTTAAGTCAAAAGTGGATACTTCGACAAAATTTATCCCTACTTGGGTTAAAATTTCTGTCGCTATCGCGCTTGGACTTGGCACGATGGTTGGTTGGAAACGTATTGTTGTTACCGTTGGTGAAAAAATTGGCAAAACGCACTTAACTTACGCGCAAGGTGCATCTGCTGAATTGGTTGCAATGACCTGTATTGGTGCTGCGGACGTTTTCGGACTTCCTGTTTCAACTACTCACGTTTTATCGTCAGGTGTTGCAGGAACAATGGCAGCTAATGGCTCAGGGTTACAGATGTCTACGGTTCGCAGTATGGCAACTGCTTGGGTATTGACGTTGCCTGCATCAATAATGCTTTCTGGTTTCTTGTATTGGACTTTTGTACAAATTTTTTAATTCGTTTCGTTTGTTTTAAATCGTAAAATTTGTTGCTGTAAAAATTCTGGAACCCGATATTCAAGCCAAGGAAACGGCTTAAAAGGATTTTTACCAGCAACAAATCCTCAATTTTCCTCTCGTAATTCTTAAGCACAGAAAACAAGTATTCGAGCTAATGTCTTGTGATTTGTTGAATCCGACCTTCCTGCCGCTAAAATCATTATACAATATCCAAAAATACAATCAGTTCAAGCCATGAATGATTCATGTTTTATCGTTTTTTTAATATGTGAATTTATGTATTAACTGTGAGTAGAAAAACGGTGATTTTAAGAAAATACTTAATAAAAATAACAAGAGAGCTTTTATGACAACAAACACAATTAAAACGCACAGCCATTGGTCTTCACGGTTTGCGTTTATTTTAGCGGCAACGGGTTCTGCTGTAGGTTTAGGCAACATTTGGAAATTTCCGTACATCACGGGTGAAAATGGCGGCGGTGCATTTGTTGTGGTGTATTTAGCGTGTGTTTTGCTGATTGGTATTCCAATCATGATTGCAGAAACGATGTTAGGACGACGCACTCAATGCAACCCGATTGAAACCATGGAAATGCTTACAACGGAAGCGAACGCAGATAAAAATTGGCATTATCTTGGTTGGATGGGCGTGATTGCTGGCGTATTGATATTATCGTATTACAGCGTGATTGCGGGTTGGGCTTCGGCTTATGTTTTGAAAGCCATGTCGGGTAGTTTTTTTGATGCGGACGCGTCGGCAATTCAAACATTGTTCGAGAATTTTATTGCAAGCCCGATTCAATTGATTTTTTGGCACAGCATCTTTATGGGCGTGACGATGTGTATTGTGGCACGTGGTGTCAATAACGGTTTAGAAAAAGCGACTCGATTTTTAATGCCTAGCTTATTTGTGTTGCTGATTTTGTTAGTCGGTTACGCGATGACGACGAGCAGTTATGAACGCGGTTTAGACTTCATGTTTAATTTAGATTTCAGTAAATTGACACGCAGTTCTGTTTTGACTGCAATGGGACACGCTTTTTTTACGCTAAGTTTGGGTATGGGCGCGATTATGGTTTATGGCGCGTATTTGCCAAAAGACGTGTCGATTGCAAAAACGGCATATTTAGTCGCGGCAGCTGATACAGTGGTTGCTTTATTGTCTGGAATTGCCATTTTTCCGCTGGTTTTTGAACACGGTTTACATCCTGCTTCGGGCGCGGGTTTAATTTTTCAAACTTTGCCAATTGCCTTTGGCAATATGACTGGCGGCTGGTTAACTGGAATTTTATTTTTCACGCTTTTAGTTTTTGCGGCGTTATCGTCGTCAATTTCATTGATTGAACCCGCCGTTGCATGGTTAGTTGAAAACAAAAATTTCAGCCGTCAAAAAGCCTGCATTTGGACAGGTTTAGGAACGTGGTTTTTAGGTTTAGGGACGGTGTTTTCATTTAATATCTGGAAAAACGTACTTTTCTTTGAACGCACGATTTTCCAATTAGTAGATTATTTAACTGCAAATTTAATGTTGCCGATTGGTGGATTTTGCATTGCAGTTTTCGCGGGCTGGATTATGACGCGCGAAAATAGCGAAAGTGAATTGCAAATGCCAAATAAATCTAGCTACGAATTGTGGCGCGATTTGATACGCTACGTTGCCCCCGCGTCGATTTTCTTTGTATTTTTACACGTCGTTGGAGTGCTTTAAATGACGCGAGTGGAAAAAAGCGCGTTAGTCAAATTCTCCGCGCAAGAAATGTTTGATTTGGTCAACGACATCGAAAGTTATCCAAAATTTTTGCCGTGGTGTAGCGGCAGCCGAATTATCAAGCGTGAAGGTACAACCGTTGAAGCCGAATTATCCATTTCAAAAGGCGGTTTTCAGAAAAATTTTTCAACACGCAATGAATTGGAAATTGGCAAAAAAATGACCGTCGAATTACTCAATGGTCCTTTTTCACATTTGAAAGGTGAATGGAATTTTTTACCGTTACGAGAAGATGCCAGTAAAATTTCGCTAGATTTGGAGTTTAAATTGTCGGGAAAATTAGCGAGTTTGGCATTTGGCGCGGTATTTCATCAAATTTGTAACACGATGGTCAGTTCGTTTACACAACGCGCTAAAGACGTTTACGCAAAATGATTGATATTGAAATTGTCTATGCCACAGCGCAAAAACAAATGTTATTAACGCTTCGTGTGCCTGAAAATACGATTGTTGCTGAAGCTATTTTACAATCGGGAATTTTGGAGCAGTTTTCGGAGCTTACTTTTGAATCACTCAACGTTGGAATTTTTTCAACGCCTTGTAGCCTAGAAAAAGAAGTTAAAAACGGCGATAGAATTGAAATTTATCGTCCGTTATTAACAGACCCAAAGGAGGCGCGGCGACAACGTGCGTTGAAGAAATAAAATTACGACGATTTGATGATTTTTACTCGCGCAAATTTCCGTTTTCCAACTTGGTAAACGTGTTGTGAATCTACGGCAATTTCTAATTTTGAATCGCTGATTTTTTCACCATCAATTTTGACAGCCCCTTGGTTAATCATTCGGATTGCTTCCGATGTGCTACCCGTCAAATCTGCATTTTTCAACACGTTAGCTACACCCAAACTCATATTTTCAATGCTTAATTCAATTTCAGGCATTTCGTCAGGAATTGCACCGCGTTGAAAACGTGCTTCAAAATTTTCTAAGGCTTTAACCGCTACCGCTTCATCGTGAAAACGAGCAATAATTTCTTGCGCGAGTTTAAATTTAAAATCGCGCGGATTTGCACCATTTTCACAATCACCATTCCATGCGGCAATTTCGCGGATGGGTCGAAAACTCAGTAATTCAAAATAACGCCACATCAATTCATCACTAATCGACATAATTTTGCCAAACATTTCGTCAGGAGCATCGGCGATACCGATGTAATTACCCAGCGATTTCGACATTTTTTGCACGCCGTCCAAGCCTTCTAAAATCGGCATTGTCATGACAACTTGTGGCTTTTGCCCGAATATTTCTTGTAATTGTCGCCCCATTAGCAAATTAAACTTTTGATCCGTGCCGCCCAATTCCACGTCGGCTTTCATTGCCACCGAGTCGTAACCTTGAATCAATGGATACAAAAATTCATGAATTGCAATGGGCTGATTATTGCTAAAACGTTTGTGAAAATCGTCACGTTCTAGCATTCGTGCCACAGTATTTTTTGCCGCTAATTGAATCAATTCCGCTGATGACATCGCATTCATCCACGTTGAATTAAACATGACTTGTGTTTTTTCAGGGTCGAGAATTTTAAAAATCTGCGTTTGATACGTTTGTGCATTTGCCACGACTTCTTCGCGCGTCAAAGGTTTGCGTGTGACATTTTTTCCCGTTGGATCACCAATCATGCCCGTAAAATCGCCAATCAAAAATAAAATTTCATGACCTGCATCTTGAAATTGTTTGAGTTTGTTAATTAAAACGGTGTGTCCCAAATGCAAATCAGGCGCGGTAGGATCAAACCCAGCTTTGATGCGTAACGGACGATTTTCAGCGAGTTTTTTAATCAATTCGGCTTCGAGTAGAACTTCATGTGTGCCGCGTAATAATTCAGTTAAATCGGTAGTTGTTTGTTCTTCAATTTCTTGTTTTTGTTTTTCTTTTATTAAATCTTGTTTTTGTTTTTCATTAAAATCAAGTAATTCATTTGATATTTCATTTATTATATTTTGATTTTGATTTTGATTTTTATTT
>CAIRCR010000298.1 GCA_903877065.1 uncultured Pseudomonadota bacterium | reverse complement strand
GTGAGTAATTTCTGCACCGTTTCGCTATTTGCATTCGCTTGGACAAATTCAGCAAGATGAGTACGAGCGTAAGGAAAAAGGCTGTCTTTCACAAACGACAACGAAGAAGTTGTGCCTTCAATATCGGTAATAATTGCCTTAATCATGCCGCTAATTCTCCTTGTAATTCGTCAAGATTTGGGAACGATTTTGCAATATCACTGCCCGTAAAATCCGCCACCCAACCATCTGGATTTGTGAATAATCGAATGCACGCTAAATGTGGATTTTCACCCATATCAAACCAATGTGTGACGTTTGCGGGTACGCTGATTAAATCACCTTGTTCACATAAAACACCAAAAACGTGTCCGCCTGTGTGCAAATAAAATAAGCCACGACCTTCAACAAAAAAGCGTACTTCAAATTCGTTGTGCGTATGTTCTGAAAGAAATCTTTCGCGCATGGCGTGTTTATCGGGGTGCGTTGCATCGAGTTTAATTACGTCTGCCGATTGAAAACCGCATTGCTTTTTTAGTCGGTCAACTGAATCCGCGTAAGCATTCAAAACATCGTCGTTACTAGCATCAGTTTCCAACAATTGCGCCGCAGTCCAGCGTTCAAACTGTACGCCGATGGCTTTTAACTTGATTTCAATGTCGTTAAATTCGGTAAAACGTTCGCTTTTTTCTGGCGAATGTTCAGCATAAATCGTCAATACACTCATGAGGTTTTAACTCCGTTGAGCCTGTAATTCGCAGGCGAATAAAAAATCGAGGGCTTCTAAATAACGCAATGATTCATTGACCGAACTGCCCCAAGTGTATAAACCATGACCTGCTAATAAATACGCGTAAATTTCCGCGTTGCAATCCATGTAGTTTTCAACTTGTTCTGCTAATCGTGCGATGTTTTGATCGTTAGCAAAAATAGGCACGATAATTCGGCTTTTGTGGGTTGTAATACCGCTGAACGCTTTGATGAGTTCGTAATTTTTTAAAGTCACTTTTTTGCGACGCTGCATTGAAATCAACGTGCCGTTTAACGAATGTGGATGCAACACCGCATTCACGTCAGAAAAACGCTGATAAAGCTGAGTGTGTAGCAATGTTTCAGCGGACGGTACTTTGCCATCAAGCGGGTTGCCTTGCACATCGATAAGCATAATGTCACTATGCTGCAAATGCCCTTTGTGCCTACCTGAAACTGTAATTGCAATAGTGCCATCAGATAATCGAGCAGAAAAATTGCCGCTTGTTGCAGGCACCCAGCCTTTGCTATCGATGATTTTTCCAGCATAAATAAGCGCGTCGGCGAGGTGATAAAATTCTTCGGGGTAAGGGTAGTAATCCATTAAATAAACTCAACAAGATAGTGATAAAAATTAACTCGGTTTTTTCATTCTTTTCGGGCACTTTCCAGTGACTTATCAACGCATCAAATACCTTCATGGCTATCGGTTTTGCGGTTGTGTCGCCTTGAAATTGCGCGGCGTAATATAACCTGCGAGTCAAATTTTAACATTTTTAATTTTTAGCACTATTGATTTAAACCTAAATCCACTTATAGTCAGCAATTCAAAACCAAACCTTAGGAGTTTTTATGAAGCATTTTAAAGTGTCCATTCTTGTTGCGATTGCCTGTTTGAGCATTGCATTTTATTGGGGAAGTTTAACGGGCGCGACGATTGCGTTAATTTTAGGCGTACTGGAAGTCAGCTTGTCCTTTGATAACGCGGTAGTAAACGCGTCGATTTTGAAACGCATGGATGATAAATGGCAACAATACTTTTTGACGTGGGGCATTTTGGTTGCGGTATTTGGTATGCGCTTAGTGTTTCCAATTGCCATTGTCGTGTTTGCAACAGGCATTGGTTTTATCGACGTAGCGCAAATGGCACTGCATGATTCAGCAACTTACGCGCATCATTTAACTGGCGCACACGTTCAAATTGCGGCATTTGGTGGAATGTTTTTGTTGATGGTATTTTTCTCGTTTTTATTTGATAACGACCGCGAAATTCATTGGCTTGGTTATTTAGAGAAAAAATTTGCTGGTTTTGGCAAATTAGAATCGATTGAAATTATTTTTGCGTTGGCAATTTTGCTAGGAATGCAGGGGTTTTTAGACCCCGAAATTCGCTTAACCGCTTTATCTTCAGGCATTGCAGGCGTTATTTTATACGTCATTGTTGGCAGTATGTCGGCGTTATTTGAAAACGAAGAAGAAGGTGAAGAAGTTTCCGAAGTCATTAAACGCGGCAGCATGATGAGTTTTATTTATTTAGAAATTTTGGACGCTTCATTTTCATTTGACGGCGTGATTGGCGCGTTTGCGATTACACAAGATGT
>CAIRCR010000297.1 GCA_903877065.1 uncultured Pseudomonadota bacterium | reverse complement strand
CGTTATTATTATCGGTTTTGCCATTTCTGTTAGTTGGTCGTTAAATCACCTAGACCAATCGTTTGGATCAGTAAAATTTTTTGGTGAACAAAAAGATAAAATTTTTACACAAGTGAGTCAGCCAATTTTGAGTTATTTATTGACTGGTGAAGCGACGATACTTGGAAAGATTGATCAAGACCTCAATCTAATCAAATCAGAGGTAGAGGGAAATCATAATTTATCACCATCACTACAAGCTCCGTTTATTGGTCTGATTGATGAATTGCAACAGCATACTCTAATAGAATTAGCCGCAGCGGGTAAATTAGCTGACCCCCAAGTGTTGCTAATAAATAATGAAAAACAACTTTCTCAATATCTACAAAGGCTGTTGGCATACGCAAAAGAAGCTCAGAGCATTTCCCAACCAACAAATCCGTCGGTTATTGAGCCAAAAAATAAGTTAAAAAGCAAAGTAAAGGGTCAAGCAGATAACCAAGCTACAAATCAACCATCTTCAAAATTGACTGCAAATGTTCAGGCATATTTGAAATTGGTGAGTGATTCACAGGCTGCGTTAATCAATCTTGCAGGGGCGCGGCAAAACTTCTTTTCGTCTCGGAAACAAATGTCGCCTGACAATGTAACTAAGCCTTTGCAAGTTTTAGTTGCGTTAGGAAATGAGTTTAAAAATTTGCCTTTGCTTGGTGTTATGAAAGTAGAGGCAGCAGACGATAATACGATGAGTTTTGGTGAACCAGCAGAGCCTAAGAAACCTGAAGACAAAGCAAGTGAACCACTCAATGAAATTCCTTCGTTGTTACAACACTACAATAAGGATTTGGAAACGGCTTTGAAAGTGGCTCAAAACAAAATAGAAGGTCAGGCAAAAGTCAGTGAACAAATTGGTAACCTTCAACAACGTTTGTTGACACTTGAAGCCGAACTCACTGACGAATATCTTTTATATGAACATATAATGCTTCAGGTTATGGGATTTTGTCTGTTCTTAATTGTTGCTGCAATATCGATTTGTATTTTTGGTGGCAAACGTATTTTAGGCAGAATTTCTGAACTAGAAGCGACGATGTCAAACATTGCAGAAACCAGTGATTTATCTCTGAGAGCTGATTCTTTGCATAATGATGAAATCGGCAGTATGGCGCAATCGTTCAATTCGATGGTTGAAAAACTTCAGGAAACATCGAAGTTAGTCAAACAAAAAATCAACGATATTCAAACCATGCTCAAAAATATGCCACAAGGTTTGTTGAGCTTTGACGAGCAAGGTCGAATTTTGCCTGAATACTCCGCCTATTTGGAAAAAATACTGGAAACAGACCAAATTGCAGGGCGTGATTTAATGATGTTAATTTTTGATAATTCTAATTTAGGTTCGGATGCTACATCTCAAGTTGCCGCGATTTCAGGTGCTTGCATAGGTGAAGACGTGATGAATTTTGAATTTAACCAGCATTTACTCGTTAACGAAATCGAAAAAACCATGCCTAATGGCGTGAAAAAATCCCTTGATTTAAATTGGTCGCCTGTAGTCAATGAACACGACGTTGTAGAACAAATTTTGTTGTGTGTGCGAGATGTTACTGAGTTACGAAAATTGAGTGCTGAAGCAGCGGGACAAAAACGTGAATTAGAAATCATTGGTGAAATTTTGGGCGTTAAGCAAGAAAAATTCCATGATTTCATTACCTCTGCCGTAACTTATATTGATGAAATTGAAAATTTGATTCGTAGCACTCCAGGCGGTGGCGTAGATGTTGTTAACGTTATGTTTAGAAATATGCACACGATAAAAGGGAATGCGAGAACTTATGGTTTGACAAATTTGACCAACCCTGTTCATGACATTGAATCGACATATAGCGAGTTACGCAAGCCCGATTCTACTATTGCTTGGGATCAAGTACGTTTGCTTGATGATTTAGCTGCAGTTCGTCAATTGATTGAGCATTACGCGAACGTTAATGAAGTGAGTCTAGGTCGTAAAGGTCATGGAAGAAAAGGCGGTGCCGAAAGGTACATTATGGTTGATAAAAAACATATCCAAGATCTAATTGCCTTATTAGAAAGAGTCGGCAACACAAATATTCACGACTTGATTGAGGCAAAAGATACTGCTCATAAAACGCTAAGACTACTTGGAACGGAAGATCTTGATACCGCATTGGCACCAATTATTGAATCTTTACCTGCGTTAGCACAAAGTTTAGGTAAAGAAAATCCTAAGGTGTCTATTTACAACGGAAAACTACTACTAAAAACTCAAAGCGTCGGTATTATCAAGGATATCTTCACACATTTATTTAGAAATTCTCTTGATCATGGGCTAGAAATGCCAGCTGATCGTTTAGCTCAAGGCAAGTCCGCACAGGGTTTAATTTACCTATCAATGAAAATGGAAGGCAATAAACTCGAGATATCTATAAAAGATGACGGGCGTGGACTTGCTTTGAAAAAAATTCGTGAAAAAGCAGTTGCCGATGGAGAAATACTAGAAGGTGAAGTTTTGAGTGACGAGCAAATCGCATCACTCATTTTCCGTCCAGGATTATCAACCGCAAACCAGCTTAGTGACATTTCAGGACGAGGGGTTGGTATGGATGCAGTTCGTGGTTTTGCTACACATGATGGTGGCGATGTCAAAATTAGCTTCTTAGACGATAATGAAGGTGCTGACTATCGTGCATTTGAAACTGCCGTTTACCTTTCGTCGAACTATGCAGTAATCACAGAATGATCAATGACATGATTTCAGCTTTTTTCACCGTATTTGAAAAGTAGATCGCTATGGTAATTGCAATTCCGATTTTTATACTGGGATGTTTATTTGCATCAATTTTATCTTCTAGCTTTAGTGTCGCTATTATGATGCGAAAAAATAAAAGAAAGCTGAGTGAAGCCGAAGTTGAGTATCAAGAAACAAATTCACGTTTGACTGGACAATTTATTGCAATCGAAAAAAAATTGAATGAAGTTGAAGGTGAGTTGCGATTAAAAATTACCGACTTCGATGAACAATCGAAGCAATTAAAGCAGTTGCAAGGTGAAAAATCTCAATTGTCCAGTCAAATTAGCAATCTCCAGCAACAGCACGAGCTTGATTTTTGTAATTCAACAAAAGAGAGTGAAAATGAACTTAATCACTGCCAACAAGAGCTAGAGTCAATAATTACCGACTTGAATCGTGAATCTGCTCATGTTCAATCTCTTACGCAAAAAAATTCAGAACTTCTTGAGCGAATTGAAAAACTTCAGAATAGATATGATTCGGATATCAGAAGTTTGGAAGAGAGCATAAAGAATGAAAAACGTGAATTGTTTGAAAAAGTTACCTATTTAGTTGATGAGACAAGTAGGGCAGCTAAATTTTCGGACGTATTTGAACGTTGGCACACAGACATGAATTCTTTAATGAACCAAAATGTTGAAATGCACCAGCAAAACGACAAACTTTCTATGATTGCACAAACCGTCAGTATCTTATCTTTGAATGCAAGAATCGAAGCCGCTAGAGCTGGTGAAAGTGGACGTGGATTTTCCGTCGTGGCAACTGAAGTTCGTAAACTTGCCAACGATTCCGAGGAACTTTCTAAAGGTTATGCTAAAAATCTTTATAAAAATGATTTGATAACTACCGTGACGTTTCAAGACATACAAGCGGGCGGCAAAATGATTACTGCAGCTCTTGTGACAGTTGATGTCACTTGTAAAAACTTACTTAATAGTTTGTCTGAATAGCTGAGTGAATTTATGATCAGTGAAGATGCGAAAAGTGGATTTGATTTCATATTCCAAAGAGCTATAAAAGCCAATATTGTCGCATCAGCTGATGATGTTTGTGAAATAGAATTGGTAAGTGATTCAAAAGAAATTTGTGAAGTTGAGTTTGCTGTATTTACTACTACATCAACGGCTTTTCGACTTCTAACGCTTTTTCATTTCAACAGTAATGACAAAACAGAAAATCGTTTTTCACATCGTAGTGAACATAGCTATGACGACGCTGGGGAAGGTAGCACTTTTCGAGACAATTTTTTGGAATTTGGAAACGTTTGCTGTGGTGCTGTGAGTAGAGAACTACACAATATTTATCATTTTTTAGGTATGTCAACACCTTATGTATTATTGAAACGGTGTTCGACTTTCATTTCAGATCTTAATCCTGGATATGTTAAGCATTACAAAGTAACTGTTAATGATTCGTTTGTCATACACGCTACTTTATGTGTTTTTGACTACGGCATTTTAGATTTTAAAGTTGACAGAACTGAAGTTGAAGAAAGTACGGGCGAGTTAGAACTTTTTTAAAATTAGAAGATGGAGGATTTAAATATGGGTGATGAAGTACAACTGGTAAGCAAGGTTTTAGTTCTTGATAATAGTTCAGAATGTTTTGGTCAAATTAAACAATTTTGTGACCAACATGGTCTTGTTGGTTTGAAGGTTAATTCAAACAATGTGATGAACGTTTTAAGTTCAAACGTCGATTTGGGGGCAATCTTGTTGTCTGAGCGCTACTGCAAATCACTCGATGATACGATGGAACTAGCGTATCAAATATCGGAGGTGCGCCCAGAATTACCTATTGTGTTGCGTAGATCTTCAGAATCTAATTTTGATAGTTTGCCTGAAAAGCAACGCAAAATTTTTTGTAGAACTTATACAATTGAGGATATGTCTGCACTTCAAGATGTTATTGATGAATATATTTTTAGTCTCGTTTATCCGAATGCTTTAGTAAGAGGAATTGCCGAGATGACGTTAAGCGTTTTGGGGACTCAATTCAAACACCTAAAAGCGAGTGCTGAAACACCTTACATCGTAAGAGATCGCATAATATTTGGCGAAGTATTTAGTCTTATTCCGTTAGAAAGTAGCTGGTGTCGAGGTTATATGATGTTGCAAACAGAAGAAGATGCTGTCATTGAAGTTTTGAAACTAGATGACGTGATCGGTGGTGTAGATTATGCAACGTTTAGAACGGTAAATGACATTTTGGGTGAAGTAACAAATCTTACCTGGGGTGCTTTCAAAACACGCTTTATTGCCGATGACGATGCAGGTCCAGGATCTACATCACAAGTTCCAATCGTAATCAATCACTTACATAAATGTATTTCATTCGGTTCTTCAAATCCTCAGCTTTGCTTCAAATATACCCTATTAGATGAAAAAATCGGTCATTCAATAAGTTTATATCAACGGTTCGTGTTCAATTTATCTTGGTCTCCTGAGGATTTCAAAGAAATTCAAATATCAACTGATGATTTAGTTGATTCGGGTGAACTTGAATTATTTTAAAACAATTACATTCATTAAGGAGTACGTTATGGCAAAGATTTTAGTTGTAGATGATTCAAACACTGTCAGAGATGAAGTTGGTGGTTTTTTGAAAAAAAATGGTTTAGATGTAATTACGGCTGTCGATGGAAAAGATGGGTTAGTGAAATTGAAAGCAGATCCAGGCATTAAACTCATCCTCAGTGATGTCAATATGCCTAATATGGACGGATTAACAATGGTTGAAAAAATTCGTAGCGAGTTGAAAAATAGCACTGTGAATATAATCATGTTAACAACAGAAAGTAGCCCTAGCATGAAAGAGCGTGGAAAAGCAGCAGGTATTAAGGGATGGATTGTTAAGCCATTTAAAGGTGAAAGTGTTTTGGAAACATTTAAAAAACTATCCGCGTAAACATTCAGATATTCCCTGCAAACCAGTGCAGGTCTGTTAATTTAATTTTACATAAAATGAAAAGCTAAAAATTTAAATGCTTGTATTCACAACGCATTAAAACTGTTAGTGATAAATAATTTTTGTGTGTTCTACTCCTTTTACCTGCACTGGTTTTGCAGGAGCTATCCGAAGATGACACAAAGAACTAAGTATCATCCGAAAAATGGTAATCAAAATCTTCCGTCGTCACACTTTCTTTTCTATCTAAATTTTCTTCATCATCAAGTAGCTCTTTTAAATAGCGATAGAGTAACCGTGAATATTTTGGTGGACTTGTTAATTCTTTTTCTTTGAGTGAATTTCTTACTAATTGGCGTAGTTGCTGACGATCTGCATGAGGTTGTTCATTCA
This sequence comes from uncultured Pseudomonadota bacterium, assembly GCA_903877065.1. GTDB lineage: Bacteria > Pseudomonadota > Gammaproteobacteria > Methylococcales > Methylomonadaceae > UBA10906. The sequence continues at coordinate 26,611 of CAIRCR010000297.1, read as the reverse complement.
GTAATTCATTAAGCGCATCGTTACCTTCGTTTAATAACCGTTCACGCCATCTTTCGACAATGTGATGTTCACGAACAGCGTGACCACTTTGATTTTTAAATTTAGCCACTTTCTCCAAAATTGGCTCAACTAAGCTTTCCATTTTATAAAATTGTTGTGCAATAAATTTAAGCTGTCGTTTACGAGCAGCTTTACGGGGCATTTTTGCAATTTCACGAATCAACATCTCTAACTTTTCGGGCAATCCCAACGCGGTAATTTGTGCGGAAGGCAGAGTTGAAATCTCTTCACCCAACGCTAATAACACTGCAATTTCTTTTTTTATTTGAGTTTTATTTGGACGCACTGCGTAATAAACAATGTTACCTTCGTCGTCGTATTCGTAATCTTCTTCGTCTTGGTCTGTGTTGTTGCGAATGATATATTCAGTCATTTTTTAATGGGTCAAAGGTTCACAGAAAAAGTGAAAAAAGTTGCCTTGCACTTCCCAATTTTGGGGTAGATAGGTGCGAAGGTAATTGTCACTTTTAAATTGAAAATTAGGCAGGTTTTCTGCCCGTGGATTTGTTAAAAGTTAGCTACTCAAATTTTTCTAATATTAATGGTCATATTTGTATAGGTTTTACTTGAAAATCGGCAGGACAGCTTCGCAGATTGAATGCTACAAGCTGTGATAACCAGTCTCTTCATGAAGTACGATGTCCAACCCTTGTACTTCTTCATCACCGCTCACACGCAAACCAATCCAAGCGTCCAAACCCTTTAAAATTGCATAGCTAATCGTGGCACTCCACATTGCAGTTACCAAAACGGCTAAGGTCTGTACACCGACTTGTTCGCTGATGGTTGCGCCTTCTGGTAAACCTAAACCACCAAATTGACTCGCCGCAAAAATCCCCGTCATTAACGAGCCAATTACGCCACCTACACCATGAACAGGAAAAACATCGAGCGAGTCGTCGATTTTAAATTTACGTTTAACGATTTGTGTCGCATAAAAACAAACAAAACCAGCCGTTACACCAATTATTAGGGCACCAAATGCCCCGACAAAGCCTGACGCTGGTGTAATCGTGCCTAAACCCGCTACCATTCCCGTTACAATACCAAGAACGCTTGGTCTGCCGAATTTTTGCCATTCAATAATCATCCATGTCAATGCACCAGCAGCGGCTGCAATATGTGTCACTAAAATTGCCATTCCTGCGCGTCCATCCGAAGTCAACGCACTTCCACCGTTAAAACCGAACCAGCCAACCCACAGCATACCTGCACCAGTGACAACCATCGTCATGTTATGTGGTGGCATAGCCACGTTTGGAAACCCTTTGCGCTTACCCAAAACAATTGCAGCAACCAATGCCGCTACACCGGCATTGACGTGAATGACAATGCCACCCGCAAAATCCATCACGCCTAATTTTGCTAACCAACCACCACCCCAAATCCAGTGGCAAATTGGGGTATAAACTAAAATTAACCACAACGAACTAAACAAGAGCATTGCAGAAAATTTCATTCGCTCTGCAAAACCACCAACAATCAACGCGGGTGTAATAATTGCGAACGTCATTTGAAACATGAAATACACAGTTTCGGGAATATCACCAATTAAAACGGTGGTACTAATATTTGGCAAAAATGCCTTTGACAAATCGCCAATCCATGCTTGTGATTCGCCACCGTCGGCAAAAATTAAACTGTAAACCCCAGCGAGCCACAAAATTGACACTAAACAGGTAATTGCAAAACATTGCATTAAAACTGATAACACGTTTTTACTGCGAACTAAGCCTGCGTAAAACAATGAAAGCCCTGGAATTGTCATAAACAAGACCAAGGCTGTTGAAGTGAGTACCCATGCTGTATTCGCTTGATTTAACTCTGCCGCGTTAACATTTTGCGACATAAAAAAAGACGCTGCAAAAAGCAGCGTCATAAAATTAACTTTATTGCACATAAATTTAAATTGCTTCTTCGCCTGTTTCGCCTGTTCTGATACGGATAACTTGTTCTAAATGTGATACAAAAATTTTACCATCACCAATCTTTCCTGTATTCGCCGCTTTAACTATTGTTTCAACAGCTTTGTCTAGCATTTCATCGGAAACGGCAATTTCGAGTTTAACTTTAGGCAAAAAATCCACGACATATTCGGCACCACGGTAAAGTTCGGTGTGTCCTTTTTGACGACCAAAACCTTTAACTTCAGTTGCTGTGACACCCGCAACACCTATTTCAGATAACGCTTCACGCACGTCATCCATTTTGAACGGTTTGATAATAGCTGTGATAAGTTTCATGAATTTTCTCGATTTAAAAATTAAAATTGGAAGTGAGAATTGAAGATTGCGCGAACAATCATAGTTAAACAAGGTTCAAGGTGCAAGACTCAAAAGAAACGGGAAAGACCTCATTTTTATTTATGCCTTGCACTTTTAGTTGATTTTACAAATGATAAGCGGTTTCGCCGTGTTCTGAAACGTCCAAACCTTGACGTTCAGCCTCTTCGCTAACACGCAAACCAACTGTCGCATCAACGATTTTATAAGCAATATAAGAAACCACTGCCGACCAAATGACTGCGACTGCGACTCCCCAAAATTGGCTGATAAATTGTGCGCCAAAATTATATTCACCTGCTTTATTCGCTACATAATCCCAAACACCCGTGCCGCCCAAAGCTGGATTTGCGACAACCGCTGTACCCAAGGCACCTAAAATTCCACCAACACCATGAACACCAAATGCGTCTAATGAATCGTCATATTTCAATTTAGCTTTTAACATAGTAACTGCCCAAAAACAAACTGTGCCTGATGCTAAACCCAGGAAAATTGCACCCATCGGTCCCGACCATCCGCACGCTGGCGTAATCGCAACCAATCCAGAAATTCCTCCTGAAGCCGCGCCCAACATACTAGGTTTGCCACGCATTAACCATTCTGCGCCCATCCACGATAGTGTTGCCGCTGCCGTTGCAAGTAAGGTATTGATGAATACTAATGTCGCTAAACCATTCGCTTCTAAGTTTGAGCCAACGTTAAAACCAAACCAGCCCACCCATAATAGTGATGCACCAATCATTGTCATCGTTACACTGTGTGGTGTAAGTGCTTCACGACCAAAACCAATTCTTTTACCAATCAATAAACTGCCAATTAAGCCAGCAACACCAGCGTTAATGTGAACCACTGACCCGCCTGCAAAATCTAATGCACTTTTTTGGAACAAGAAACCAGCTGTTGCGGTCGCCGCTTCTGCCGCACTTGCATCGATATATGCATCAGGACCTGTCCAATACCAAACCATGTGTGCAAGCGGCAAATATGAAAACGTAAACCAAATTGCCGTGAACAATAAAACGGCTGAAAATTTAATTCGTTCTGCAAATGAACCAATGATAATCGCTGGTGTAATTGCTGCGAACGTCAATTGAAACGCGACGTAAGCATATTCGGGAATATAAACACCTTTGCTAAACGTCGCCGCAAGTGAATCTGGCGTAATACCTGCCAAAAATACTTTACTAAAACCACCGAAAAACGCATTGCCTTCGGTGAAAGCAACGCTGTATCCGTAAATTGCCCACAAAATGGCAGTCATTGAAAAAATGACAAACACCTGCATCAAAATCGAAAGCATATTTTTGGCTCTAACCATACCGCCGTAAAACAATGCTAATCCAGGAATAATCATTAAGATGACCAAAATCGTCGAAATCAAAACCCACGCGGTGTCGCCTTTGTTAGCAACGGGAGCGACAACTTCATCGGCAAAACTCAACGCACTTGAGCCGAGTAATAATAATGTGGTGAAACTACGCAAAACTGTGTTCATCGTTCCCCCTTTGAAGGTTAAAAATTGACTGAAAAATCGGTAGAAAATAGAAATTGGTCGTCTTTTTTGTTACCAAATGGACGGTAACTGCCGCCTGTTGCAGCATCAGTTCCATCTGCCCAGTCGTAACGTACATTCGGGCGTACATTTAACCAAGTCATTGGCTTCCAAGTTATACCAGCTGTAATAGCGTAATAACTCGCCGCGTTACAGGCAAAACCTGTGTTACCTGCGTAAGTTGCACCCGAATTATCGAGTGAGGCGGCAATGCGACCTGGTGAACAAACACGGAAACCATTTTGATCTCTAAACCATTCACCACGAATACCAGCGGTTACTTTATCGGTTACGTCATAAGTTAAATGTGTGTTAATCCCATACCATTCCGCATCAGTACTGACACCACTCAACAAAACTCCATCTGCAAAACCATGATCGTGTTGCAACATCAAATGGGTTTTTTCAGTGATATTGTGTTTAAACACGATGCTATAAAGCGCGAACATTTTGTCGCTTTTTTCCGATGTCGCCGCCGCTGTACCTGCAACATTCAAAGAAGTACCTTTATCTTCACTTGTCCACGTCACACCACCTAATGCACCCCAGTTACCAAGTTGTTGATCCCAGCCACCATCCCAACCGCCTGTTGCACTTCCTGTAGTAGCACCCGCCATGACAGACCAATTTGAGTTAACGGAATAGTTACCCATGATACCTGTGTGTGTGAACGGTTCGCCATATTGCATGGTGTAAGCGTGCGAATAGAAAAAGTTATCGGGTGCTGGAACCGTTTCATAACCGATTGGAGTGTAAAAATGACCTGCTTTTACATTCAAACCGTTACCAATCGGAACGTAGGCTTCAACAAAGGCTTGCGGCAAAGCTAAATCGTAAAAACGGTTATCGGACGCGCTGTTAAGCATATCCAAATCCCAACTGCTACGGCGCATTGGTAAGCCTGAATTGATGTCATAAGCGGGAACACCGTAGGCTTGTGTAAAAATAGAATCTGTCCCAAACATTACGTCAAAGCGTCCGCCAAAATCCCAGCCTGTGCCTTCAGTTGCAACAGCACGTTGAACAAAGAGATTTAACTGATTGAGTTGAACTTCACTATCACGATCACCAAAAGTCACAGGACCGTTAAAGCGATTTTCAGGATTTGCTGCGTTATAAGTGATGCCCGCATTTGCCCAACCACCTACAACGATACCGTTGTTTTTTAACAACGAAGTTTCGTTAATATCTGCTCCAGTTAAATCTGCAATTGCACCAGCATGAACGTTTGTGATGAAACCCATCAATAAAAAACCGCCTGTAGCTACTTGCATCATTCGGAAATTATTACGTTTTTTTTCTGTTTTCATAAGTGAAAGTCCCAATCTAAATTATAGTTTATGAATTAAACCAGCATATATTATGCCATTAACTTAAAAACAACAAAAACAATTAGTTGTAATTATCCGTGTATGCTTTGCAACAAAATTTGCACCATAATGACGCAAAATTTACATTTTATGTTTTATTTCAGTGCAATCATGGCGTTGATACATAAATCATTTGTACTTATGACAGTTGCGTTTATTATCTAACCACAACCGATTTTTGAAAATCATGGGGGTGCAGAAACCTAAACGTTTTCACCACCTGCCTACAATAAAATATATAATTGCACTGTAATCTTTAATCAACCGAGGTTTAGTAATGGTAACGTTAGAAACGCCAATCTGTGATTTTGGTATACCTGCTGTAAATTTTGAATTATTGGGCGTGGACGGTAAAGCGTGGACGTTGCAACAGTGCATGGGTGAAAAAGGTTTGCTCGTGATGTTTATTTGTAACCACTGTCCTTATGTAAAAGCGGTCAAAGAGCGCATCGTGCGTGATACTGCTGAACTTAAAACGCTTGGTATTAACAGCGTTGCAATTATGCCTAACGATTTTGTTGCTTACCCTGACGAGTCTTTTGAAAACATGAAAAAGTTTTCAGATGAGTTAAATTTTAGTTTTCCATATTTGCTCGATGCAACCCAAGAAGTGGCAAAAGCCTACGGCGCAATTTGTACGCCCGACTTTTTTGGTTACAACGCAAATTTTGAATTGCAATATCGTGGGCGTTTAGATTCAAGTCGTCGTGATATTACGCCTGATAATACGCCGCGTGATTTATTTGAAGCTATGAAACTTGTGGCTGAAACCAGTCATGGTCCACAAGAACAATTAAGCAGTATAGGCTGTTCAATTAAGTGGAAAGAAGGAGCATAAAAAATGACGATTTTACGCATGGTTGATTTAGATTTAGCTGGAAAGCGTGTTTTAATTCGAGAAGATTTAAACGTGCCTGTCAAAAATGGCAAAGTGACCAGCGATATTCGGATTCAAGCGAGTTTACCCACGATTGAATTTGCGTTGAATGCCGGCGCGGCGGTGATATTGATGTCACATATCGGTCGTCCAACCGAAGGCGAATACAATCCCGAATATTCATTACAACCTGTCGCAGAGCATTTAGCGGCACTATTAAACAGACCTGTTCGTTTAGAAAAAGACTGGCTTGATGGCATTGAAATCAACACAGGTGAAGTTGTTTTGTGCGAAAACGTGCGATTTAACGTCGGCGAAGAAAAAAACAATGATGAGTTAGGAAAAAAAATGGCGGCGTTGTGCGACATTTTTGTGATGGATGCGTTCGGCACAGCACACCGCGCTCAAGCATCAACGCACAGCGTAGCGAAATTTGCACCGATTGCGTGTGCTGGTTTGTTGCTTGCAAGTGAATTGGAAGCGTTAGGTCGCACACTTGAATCACCAGAAAAACCAGTCATTGCAATTGTTGGCGGCTCAAAAGTTTCGACAAAATTAACCGTTTTAAAATCACTTTCTAAAAAAGTTGATCAATTGATTGTCGGCGGCGGTATTGCGAATACGTTTATTGTGGCGGCTGGTTTTTCAGTTGGCAAATCACTTTATGAAGTCGATTTAATTGACGAAGCAAAACGTTTAATTGCCGACGCAAAAGCCACAGGTTCAGAAATTCCAATTCCAACCGATGTCGTTTGCGCGAAAGAATTTTCTGAAACGGCTGAAGCAACGATTAAAAATGTCGCTGACGTTGAAGACGATGATTTAATTTTAGACATCGGACCCGAAACCGCCGCCCGTTATGCTGACATCTTGAAATCAGCAAAAACGATTGTGTGGAATGGTCCTGTTGGCGTTTTTGAAATTGAACAATTCGCACATGGCACACAAACACTTGCATACGCAATTGCAGGCAGTGACGCATTTTCGATTGCAGGTGGTGGCGATACGCTTGCCGCCATTGATAAATATGGTATTAACGATCAAATTTCTTACGCATCAACGGGCGGTGGCGCATTCTTAGAATTTTTAGAAGGCAAAGAATTACCCGCTGTGGCAATTTTGCAGAAATAACCCCGCGTCAAATCGTTCTCACGCTAAAAAAATGTGAGGACGATTTTTTATTTATTATTTTAATTTTGGAGATACTAATAATGGCAAGAGTGACCATTGAAGATTGTTTAGAAAACCTTGAAAACCGATTCAAATTAGTTTTATTGGCAAGCACCCGCGCGCGCCAATTAAGTCACGGAGCAACAGAATTTGTACCTCGTGACCGTGACAAAGATACGGTTGTTGCTTTGCGTGAAATTGCTGCTGGTCATGTCACGGAAGCTAATGTTGCCGCGTTGCATCGTATGGGTGAGGTTCACGATCACCAACCGCCTGCAAATCCCCTGTTTTAATTACACTCTCTCGTTTTTAAAAGGCTCATGTCTGTATCCGAATCTTCAAGTATTACTGAAACGTTAGAAGCGCAGTTAGTTAAACGTTTATCAAGCGTCTTGTCGGGCTACTTGGATGCAGCGCACGTTGCCCAATGTCTACGAGCCTATGAATTTGGTGCCGCCGCGCATTTAGGACAATTTCGTAAAAGTGGCGAACCTTACATTTGCCACCCCATTTCGGTAGCAATTAGTTTGGCAGAAATGCGAATTGATGCGGATGGAATTACTGCTGCCATTTTGCATGATGTCATTGAAGATACGGGTGTGAGCAAAGCAGAAATCGCCACGAAATTCAATAAAGAAGTCGCTAATTTAGTTGATGGTGTTACCAAATTATCAAAAATTGAAAACCAATCACACGCCGAAGCACAAGGTGAAAACATTCGTAAAATGTTTTTGGCAATGGCGAAAGATTTGCGTGTGATTATTGTGAAACTTGCCGACCGTTTGCATAACATGGAAACGCTCGGCGTAATGGCGGCACCTAAAAAACGTAGAATTGCACGCGAAACCCTAGATATTTATGCCCCGATTGCAAATCGATTGGGCATGAATACGATTAGGCAAAAATTGGAAGCCTTGAGTTTTGAGGCGATGTATCCTTGGCGTTACGCAATATTGAGTCATGCCATTAAAAAAGCACGCGGTAATCGACGTAAAATAATTGATACCATCGAAGGAACAATTCGGGCGCGATTAGAAGCTGCCGATTTTCCTTGTGTTGTTGCTGGGCGTGAAAAAAATATCTACAGCATTTACCGCAAAATGGTGAATAAAAAAATTCCACTCGCCGATGTTTTTGATGTGTATGCGTTTCGAATTTATTGTGAGGATATTGATGCCTGTTATCGAGTGCTGGGCATTATGCACAATTTATACAAACCGATTCCAGGACGATTTAAAGATTACATTGCTCTGCCCAAAGAAAATGGCTATCAATCACTGCATTCTGTTCTAATTGGTCCTTATGGCGTACCTATTGAAGTTCAAATCAGAACGCACGAAATGCACCGTATGTCTGAATCAGGAATTGCGGCACATTGGCTCTATAAAACCGATACGGATAAAGCGCATAAATTCCAAGATTTAGCACATGAATGGCTAAAAAATTTATTGGAAATTCAAAAAAGCGCTGGTGATTCACTTGAATTTATCGACAATTTGAAAGTAGATTTATTCCCACAAGAAGTGTTTCTTTTCACGCCAAAAGGCTCAATTATTAAATTACCACGAGGTTCGACCATTGTTGATTTTGCCTACGCGGTGCATACCGATTTAGGAAACGCTTGTGTTTCAGCCCGAATTGATAAACAACTTATTCCACTGCAAACCCAATTAGAAAGTGGCATGACCGTTGAAATTATTACTGCTGAACACGCCCGTCCAAATCCCTTATGGTTGAATTACGTCATTACTGCGCGGGCGCGTACTGCTATTCGTAATCGCTTAAAACACATTGAAGGGCAACAAGCACACGATTTAGGAATGCGTTTGCTAGAAAATGAATTGCAGGCAATGGGTGTGCAGTTGGCGCAAATTAGTTTTGAAAAAATTGCGACGTTGTTGAAAGTGTTAGGCATTAAATCGTTTCAAAAATTGCTCGAAGATATTGGTTTGGGAAATAAAATGCCATTTTTGGTGGCAAAACAACTCACACAAGACGATGTACATAATCACGTTAAACTCGATGGCGGTACGAAAAATATACATCATCCCTTGATGATTAAGGGTACCGAAGGCATGGTGGTGACGTTAGCAAAATGCTGTCACCCCATTCCAGGTGATTCAATTATCGGCTTTTTTAATCCTGGCAAAGGCATTGTGGTCCATCAGCATGATTGCCACAATCATGCACTGATTAAGAAAAAACAAAAGAACTGGCTTGATGTTGAATGGGGTGAAGAGGTTAGTGGTGATTTTTCTACTGAGATTCGAATTGAAATTTTAAATCAACGTGGTTCGTTGGCAACGGTCGCAGCAACCATTTCTAATTTAGAGTCTAATATCGAAAACGTTACGGTCGTTGATCAAGATTCTCGCGTTTGTATTGATTCGATTATTATTACAGCGCGAAATCGAGTGCATTTAGCACAAATTATACGGCGGCTAAAAGAGTTACAGATTGTGTTAAAAATTACACGTGTTAAGGGTGGGGGATTTAAATAAAACGTTAGCTAAAGATCGGATAATTTTTCGGCAACCGACATTTTAACCTTTCGTTTTTCATGGATTATCCAAATTTTTGAAACTTTACAATCACTGCGACAATGACGAAATCTTTGAATTTTTCAACATTAACAAAAAGGAAAATAATGAAAATTAAAATCGTTCTTTCTCTCTTATTTTTTAGTTTAACAACGCCTTGCTTCGCGCAAATTTTTTACAGCAAAACAGAAGCCTTAGAACTCGCTTTTGGTAAAGCAACAGTAGAAAATTTATCTTTATTTCCTGAAGATGCCGACGTTACGAAAATTCAACAACTCTCGAAATCTAAACTTGAATCGGGTTTATTCACCTTTTACGTCGGAAAAGAAAACGGCAAAGTTTCAGGTTACGCAGCAATTGAAACTGAAAACGTGCGAACGAAACCAGAAACGCTAATGATTGTTCTAACACCTGAAGGCGAATTACGAAATGTTGTTATGCTTGCGTTTCACGAACCGCCAGAATATATGCCACCAGAACGTTGGTTTAATTTGTTGAATAATCGTCCATTGGTAGAAATGGATTTTGCAAAGGGTGTTGACGCAATTTCTGGTGCGACATTAAGTACGCGTTCGGCGTTAAACAGTGTTCGAAAAGTAATGGCAATTTATCAAGTCATGGTCAAAAAATAATGCGTTATTTTGTGAGTGGCGAACAGCAACGAAAACTGTTGCTCAATGCGTTGGTGCTGATGTTTTTGGCTTATATTCTGTTGCTGTGGGTAAGTAACGCAATGATGTATTTTCATCGCATGGGATTAACCGCCGAATCTGTGATGACCTATTACTGCGGCAACGAGGATCAATTTATTCCTGCCAAGAGTTATGACGGGATGCTCGAAGTGCTACATTTTCACTTGTTTTCTATGGGAATGTTAGCGGTGACGCTGACGCATTTGATGTTAATGACCGAGTTTTCGACACGCTTAAAAATCTGGTTAAGTGGCTTGACGTTCTTTTCTGCGATTACAGAAGAATTAGCGGGTTGGTTGGTTCGATTCGTTCACCCACTCTTTGCTTATTTTAAAATTGGAATGTTTATCACTTTGGAATTGTCTTTGTTTATGCTAATTGTAACGGTTGCATTGTCGTTAGTTAGAGCAAGAATACAAATAAAAATAAATGTGCAAAATTAAAAATAACTTATAAACCAATGGCTATTTATCAAAATAATAATTGTTGCTGTAATTCACTCTGGGACAATGCGCCAGCATGACGATACACAATAAATCCTTCTGGATTGACTACGACAGTGTAAGGAATAGCGTTAACCGAATTTCCTAATTGTTTAGCTAAATTAAAGCCTGCCCAGTCTCCAGAAATTAAAAGTGGATAATTCACTGCCATTTTTTGTTGGAATATATTAACCGCGTTTATGTCGTCAAGCGCAATGCCAACAAATTGTACTTTTTCACCATACTTTGTTTGTAATAGCATAAATTCGGTAATTTCTTTTAAACACGAAGGACACCAGGTTGCCCAAAAATTAAGCACTAAAATTTTGCCTTGCCATTCCGTTGAAAGATGCGTGTTGCCGTTCAAATCAGGAAATGAAAAAGTGGGCAGCATCATCGGTTTTTTTTCAGCTTGCCATTGGTTAATCATACGAACACCAATTCCAGCAATCATTGCCAATGAAATAATCAAAATAATTTGTGCTGCTTTCATTTAGTATCCCAAAAATTTGCTTTATATGGCTGTAATCGATAGACAACACACTTCTTGAAAAAGGATACGATAAAGATACTGACCGTATCCTAATCGTAATTTATTTATAAAATTCCTGTTTATATCGAATCGGGATACGGGCATCTCGTGTTGTCCATAACGTTGCACAATTCATGCAAATCGATTGCCTTCTAAATTCTAGTTCTAAAACTACAAATTTGATATTGTTTGACTTGCACGAAGGGCAGGTGGCGGGTCGTGAGCGATGTCCAACTAACCTGCGTGGATATATCATGGAAGGATGAATTTTTGAAAATTTTTTTATGCTCATAGTTAACCTTCTAAAATCGTAGTGTTGAAATTTAGAGTTATGTCCTTGTTATATGAATAAAGTTACACATTATTAAAAAATTACTTGCATATTTTACATTTACTTTTTTCAGGGTGTAAATGATTCTGTAAATTCGAGTCACAACCAAATTATAAATAAAAAAATGTATGGCAACACCCCAATTTTTCTAGGTGTCGAACGTTTAAAATATGCACTAACTTAGGTTTAACACCCTTCAATTTTCGAGCAGGACAAAATGAAAAACAGCATCATAGTCAAAGGCGCACGCGAACATAATTTAAAAAACATCGACGTGGAATTTCCACGCAATAAATTGATTGTCATCACAGGGCTTTCTGGTTCGGGGAAATCGACACTGGCATTCGATACGATTTATGCCGAAGGACAAAGACGTTATGTCGAAAGTTTGTCGGCGTATGCGCGGCAATTTTTAGGGCTAATGAATAAACCAGACGTGGACAGCATTGAAGGTTTATCGCCCGCGATTTCAATTGAACAAAAAACTACCAGCAAAAATCCACGTTCAACCGTCGGCACAGTGACCGAAATTTATGATTATTTGCGCTTACTTTTTGCGCGAATCGGCACGCATCATTGCCCAAAATGTCACAGCGAAATCAAACCGCAAAGTGCAGAAAATATCAGTCGTTTAATTATGACCGAACAAGGAAAAACGCTGATTTTTCTCGCACCGATTATCAACGGTCAAAAAGGCACACACGAACAAGTCATCGACGATTTACGCAAACAAGGTTTTGCCAAAATTCGCGTCAATCAAAAAATCTACGATTCCGACACCATCAAAGACGAGTTAACCCTTGAACGTTACGAAAAACATTGGATTGAAGCCGTTGTTGATATTGTTACGATTGATGAAGACGACCGTTCGCGTGTCAACGAAGCCGTTGAACACGCATTATCACTAGGCAAAGAACGCATGATTGTCATCGACAAAAATGCGTCAGGCGAAAAGAAAAAAGAATTACAACGTAGCTCAGGCGAAACGATTTACAGCACCTTCGGGGCGTGTGTTAAACACCCAAAAATTGTATTCGAAAGTTTAGAACCACGGATGTTTTCGTTTAACAGCCCATTCGGCGCGTGTAGCGACTGTCACGGATTAGGCGAAATCACCCAATTGTCAATCGACTTACTCATCCCCGACAAAACAAAATCGATTATGGAAGGGGGGCTGGCGATTTACGGAAAAATGGATTTAACGTGGCGAGCGCAACAAATCGCAGTCGTTGGGCGTGAATACGGTTTTGACGTGTGGAAACCGTTAGGTGAATTTTCTGAAAAACAATTAAACGTGTTGCTTTATGGCACAACCGAAGTGTTGGCTGGCAAATGGTCAACGGGCGAAAATATGAAATTTGATGACGGCTTTGAAGGTGTCATTCCGCAAACTTTGCGACTGTATAAACAATCCGAAAGTGAACACCGCAAAAAAGAAATCGAAAAATTTATGGTGTTCAAACCATGCGAAAGCTGCAAAGGTAAACGCTTACAACCTGTCGTTTTAGCGGTAAAAATCGACAATAAAAGTATCATCGATGTGACTGACATGAGCATTGAAAATGCCGCGCAATTTTTTCTTCAATTACCAAGCAAATTAACAAACAAAGATTTGGTTATCGCCAAACAAGTTTTAAAAGAAACCAACGAACGATTAGGTTTTTTAAATAACGTCGGACTCAGTTATTTAACGCTATCGCGTAGTGCGAAAACTTTATCAGGTGGCGAAGCGCAACGCATTCGATTGGCGACACAAATCGGCAGTAATTTGATGGGTGTTTTATATATTTTGGACGAACCAAGTATCGGTTTGCATCAGCGCGATAATGTAAAACTAATTGAAACACTGCGTAAATTGCGCGATTTGGGCAATACGCTAATTGTCGTTGAACACGATGAAGATACGATTCGCGCTAGTGATTATGTGATTGATATTGGCGCAGGAGCTGGAATTTACGGAGGTCACGTTACAGCGAAAGGCACGCCCGAAGAAATTATGCAAAATCCGAATAGTTTGACAGGACGTTATTTGAACGGTGAATTGACAATTACCGTTCCTGAAAAACGTCGTGAAGCAGTTGATTTTATTCAAGTGAAAGGTGCGAGCGAAAATAATTTGAAAAACGTCAATGTGGATTTGCCGCTCGGTATTTTGTGTGGCATTACGGGTGTTTCTGGTTCGGGAAAAAGTACATTGATTAACCAAACCGTGATGCCGTATTTGCGTAAAAAATTCGGCGAACAAGTCGATTTTATCGGACAACACGATTCGATTGCCGTGCCAGATTGCGTGCAAAACGTAATTATTATTGACCAAGACCCGATTGGAAAAACACCACGTTCAAATCCCGCCACGTACACCAAATTATTCGATGACATCCGTGACCTTTTCGCTGTGACACAAGAAGCGAAAATGCGTGGTTATGAAAAGGGACGGTTTTCGTTCAACGTCAAAGGCGGACGCTGTGAAACGTGTCAAGGTGATGGCGTGTTAAAAATTGAGATGAATTTCTTGCCTGATGTTTATGTGGAATGCAGCGATTGCAACGGCAAACGTTACAACAAAGAAACATTGAGCATTTTATACAAAGGCAAAAATATCGCTGAAATTTTGAATATGGAAGTCAGTGAGGCCGCGCCATTTTTTGCTGCAATTCCATCGATTAACAAAAAATTGCAAACCTTGCTGGCGGTTGGTTTGGGTTATATCAAATTGGGACAAAGTTCAACAACGCTTTCAGGTGGCGAAAGTCAACGCATTAAAATCACCAAAGAACTCAGCAAAAGCAAGCGTGGTCACGTCGTTTATATGCTTGACGAACCCACGACGTGACTGCATTTTGACGACACAAAACGCTTAATTGCGGTTTTAAATAGTTTGGTTGAAAAAGGGAACTCGGTGTTTGTCATTGAACACAATTTAGACGTGATTAAAAACTGTGATTATCTGATTGATTTGGGCTACGAAGGCGGTCAAGCAGGCGGGGAAATTATCGCGCAAGGCACACCTGAGCAAGTGGCAAAAAATAAGAAATCTTACACGGGCGATTTTCTAAAGCGACTCCTTTGAAATGCGGTCGCTGAGGTGAGATTAAACCATGTTACAGATTGAAAAAATTAGCGACTTCAATAGCTCGGACATTCCAACTCAAACGGGCGTTTATTTGTACAAAAATGCGAGTGACGATGTTTTATATTGTGGCAAAGCAAAAAATCTTCGAGCGCGAGTGAAAAGCTATTTTTCTAGTCAACATTTATTGCCGATTAAAACGCGCCGCCTTGTTGCTCAAATTCGACAAATTGATTGGATTATTGTTGATAATGAAGTCGAAGCGTTGTTACTTGAAAACCGTTTAATCAAACAGCATCAACCCAAATACAACGTCGTTCTCAAAGACGCAAAAACCTTCGCTTATATCGCGTTGAGTAAAGATGCGTTTCCGCGTATTTTTTCAACTCGAAAACCCACTGCGAAAATGGACGTTTTCGGCGCGTACACGAACGGAACAACTCGCCATGAATTGCAAAAAATGGTGATACAACTTTTTAAATTGCGCGATTGTCGAACCTTGCCCAAAAAAGCGTGTTTGAATTTTTATATCAATCGTTGCTCCGCGCCGTGCATTCAAAACATAAATCAAACCGATTACGCTGTTCAGGTTGAGCGTGCAAAAGCATTTTTGTCAGGCGATTTAAAAGACACGTTGTCGCGACTTAAAACTGAAATGCAAAAAGCCGCCGAAGCACAAAAATTTGAACGTGCTTTAGAAATTCGCAATCAATTAACCCGTCTTGATCAACTTGCCCAAAAACAAATCGTCGATACTCAAAATACACGAAATCAAGATGTGATCGCGTTTCGCAAGCAAGGTGAGCAAATGCGTGTCGTGCAATTTTGTATTAAACGCGGCGTATTGGCAGGAAAACAAGATTTCAAACTCGATTATCAAGAACACGTTGAACAAGAATTTTTAAGCGCGTTTTATCGTAAAAATCCGTTGCCGCACGAAATCATTGTGAATACTGAAATTTGGACAGATGACGCTGAAAAAGAAAATTTAGAATCGTTTTTTACGCAATTGCGTGGCGCGGCAGTTTCGCTAACGTTGCCGCAACGTGGCAATAAATTCGCGCTTATGCAATTGGCTGAAAAAAATATCGAAGCGAGTTTGGAAGATGACAGTGCATTACTTGATTTACAAACGGCGTTGAATTTGCCGACGTTGCCGCGTGTCATTGAATGTTTTGACATTTCTAATTTGGGTGATGAGCATATCGTTTCAGGTATGACGCAGTTTGTTGATATGAAAGCCCACAAAAAAGGTTTTCGCCACTTTGAATTAAAAACTGTTTCGCACGCGGATGATTTTGCAAGTATGAAAGAGGTTGTCACCCGTCGTTACTCACGATTGTTGTGTGAAGAAAAGCCGTTGCCTAATTTAATTATTATTGACGGTGGACGCGGACAAGTGAGCGCGGCAAATGAAGCACTCATTTCATTGAATTTGACATTGCCATTGATTGGACTTGCGAAAAAAAACGAAGAAATTTATTTACATCAAATATCAGAGCCGCTCATGTTTCCAAAAAACAGTCGAATGATGCTTTTATTACGAAAAATAAGAGATGCAACACATGATTTTTCCGTTGGTTACAATCGAAAAAAACGACAAATGAAATTGCGCGATGATTTTGAAAACGTGAACACTTAAACGAAAACTATATTCAAAACAGCAACTGCTACTTCCCATGTTTGAAATCCGCTATAATTCGCGCTCATTTTGAATTTATTTTTAGGAGTTTTAAAACTAATGGCAATCGAACGTACTTTTTCTATTATCAAACCTGACGCAGTTGCAAAAAACGTAATCGGTGAAATTTACAGCCGTTTTGAAAAAAACGATTTGAAAATCGTTGCTGCGAAAATGGTTCATTTAACGAAAGACCAAGCTGAAGGGTTTTATGCCGAACACAGCGAACGTGGTTTTTTCGCTGATTTAGTGTCTTTCATGATTTCAGGTCCAGTCATTATGCAAGTTTTGGAAGGTGAAAATGCCGTTTTAAAACACCGTGACATAATGGGTGCAACAAATCCTAAAGAAGCTGCCGCTGGCACAATTCGCGCTGATTTTGCAACAAGTATCGACGAAAATGCCGTTCATGGTTCAGATGCCGTAGACACCGCAGCACGCGAAATTGCTTATTTCTTCTCAGCAGAGGAAATCTGTGCAAGAACAAGATAATCTTTCAAAAAAGGTTAATTTGCTCGATTTCGACAAAAAAGGCTTAATCGCCTTTTTTGTTGGTTTAGGCGAAAAATCCTTCCGCGCCACGCAGTTGATGAAATGGATTTATCACGAAGACGTTTATGATTTCAACGAAATGAGCAATTTGAGCAAATCGCTTCGCACTTATTTAATTGAAAATTGCGTCATTGCAACACCCGAAATTGCTGTTGAGCAAATTGCCACCGATGGGACAATAAAATGGGCAATGCAAACGCATTGCGGCAATCGTATCGAAAGCGTTTTTATTCCCGAAGATGATAGAAATACATTGTGCATTTCCTCGCAAATTGGTTGTGCTTTGGCATGTACTTTCTGCTCTACCGCGCAACAAGGGTTTAATCGTAATCTGAAAACATCAGAAATTATCGGACAATTATTTGTCGCACAAAATCGCGTTGGAAAAGAAAACAGAATCACCAATGTAGTCATGATGGGCATGGGCGAACCCTTGTTGAATTTTGATAACGTGGTTGCTTCGGTCAATCTAATGATGGACGATTTTGCTTATGGGTTATCAAAACGCCGTGTGACGATTAGTTCATCGGGTGTTGTGCCAGCCATTGAAAGGTTGGGCGAAGCGTGTGACGTGAGTTTGGCGATTTCACTTCATGCTGTTCATGATGAATTGCGTGACGAACTCGTGCCGATTAACAAAAAATATCCATTGAACGTTTTGATGGAAGCGTGCCGTGAAAACGCCAAAATCGCACCACGTCGTTTTATTACCTTTGAATATGTGATGCTAGACGGCATCAATGACACGATGGAAGACGTACGAGGTTTGATTAAATTACTCAAAACTGTGCCGTGTAAACTCAATTTAATCCCTTTCAATCCGTTTCCAAATTCATCTTATCGCTGTTCAAATAAAGAAACGATTTTGAAATTTAAAACGTTACTCAATGACGCAGGTATTATTACCACCGTTCGTAAAACACGCGGCGAAGATATTGATGCGGCTTGCGGTCAATTAGTCGGACAAGTTGCAGACAAAAGTCGGCGACATTTGAAACTCAACATTGCGGCGTAATTTATGCAACTTTTCAAATCATTCATTTCAATCGTGCTATTAATTGGTCTAAATGCCTGTGCGTCTATCGAAGATAAAAAAGTAGTTGAAGGCAGTGCCGCTGATATTTATTTACAACTAGGCGTGCGTTATTTGAATTTGAACAAATTGGAAATTGCGCGTGAAAATTTACAACACGCCATTCAGTTAGACCACAAAAACGCACAAGCCTTTAACGCATTTGCTTTTTTAGACGAAAAATTAAATAAAATTGATGAAGCGCGTTCCCATTACCAAACTGCAATTGCGTTAACACCTGATGATTTAAGTATAAAAAATAATTACGGACGTTTTTTGTGTGAACACGGTGACGCAGAAAAAGGCATGGCGTTACTAAACGCGGCCACAATTGACGGACTCAATGAACGCCCGTGGCTTGCTATGACGAATTTAGGACGTTGTTATATGCAACAATACCAATATCCAGAAGCCGAAACATATTTTGCACAAGCCTTACAGCTGAATGCTAATTACGCTCCCGCTTTGCTTGAAATGCAAAAAGTTAATTATCAACAAGGTAATTTCTTAGTGGCAAAAGTGTATTTACAGCGTTATTTACAAGTCGCTGAACCCACGCCCGAATCGTTATTGATTGCGGCGCAAATTGAAGGCGCATCAGGTAATACAGGTTTAGCGAAGCATTATCAGGTGTTGCTAGTGACTAAATTTCCGCTTTCAGCTGAAGCGAAGCTGTTTAAAGCAATTAAATAATTCAAATTCTATTCACAAATCAAGGATTGTCGTTTTCGCAACAAAAATAAGAAGTTATTTGTGTTACTTGAATTGAAAAACAAAGGAAAGAACAAATTATGGCAAATATCCAAGCAATTCGCGGTATGCACGACGTACTGCCAGAGCAAACGCCTTTATGGCAATATGCGGAAAAAATCATCCGTGACGTTTTAAGTAGTTACGGTTACAGCGAAATTCGTTTGCCTGCGGTTGAAAAAACAGAATTGTTCAAACGTTCAATCGGTGAAGTGACCGATATTGTTGAAAAAGAAATGTACACATTCGACGACAAAAATGGCGATTCTTTAACCCTTCGCCCCGAAGGCACCGCAGGTTGTTTGCGAGCGTGTTTAGAGCATGGTTTACTTCATAATCAAGTGCATAGGCTTTGGTATTACGGTGCAATGTATCGTCATGAACGTCCGCAAAAAGGACGTTACCGCCAATTTTTTCAGTTTGGCGTGGAAACTTACGGCATGGCGAGTGCCGATATTGATGCTGAATTATTGTTGTTAACCGATAGATTATGGAAACGATTAGGCATTCGTGAAAAAGTGCATTTACAGCTCAATTCTTTAGGAACAATTGCGGAGCGTTTGGTTTATCGTGAAGCGTTAGTGACTTATTTTCAGCAGCATTTGGAAACGTTGGACGAAGACAGTTTACGTCGCTTAAACACAAATCCGTTACGAATTTTAGATACGAAAAATCCAGCAATGGCTGACGTTGTGAAAAATGCGCCCGAATTGATAAATTGTTTAGGCGACGATTCACGTCAACATTTTCAAGAAATTTTAAATACGCTTAATGATTTAGGTGTGAGCTACGAAATCAATACACGTTTGGTTCGTGGTTTAGATTATTACAGCAAAACTGTTTTTGAATGGGTGACGGATGAACTTGGTTCACAAGGTACAATTTGTGCTGGTGGACGTTATGACGGTTTAATTGAACAACTCGGTGGCAAAGCAAATTCAGCCATTGGTTTTGCGATGGGAATGGAGCGTTTATTATTACTGCTCGAAACGCTTGATATTAAATTCGAAAATACGGTCGATATTTATTTAATTCGTGTTGGTAAACAGGCAGAAAAAGTTGGTTTACGTTTAGCCGAACAATTACGAACACAAATACCAACATTAAAAATACAAATGGATTGTTCAAGCAGTAGCGTTAAATCTCAATTCAAAAAAGCCGATAAGAGTGGTGCAATTTACGCGCTTATTTTAGGTGGAGACGAAGTGTCACGCGGTGAAATTTCGATAAAGGCATTGCGTGACGAACAGCAAACGCAGCAAAATTTAACGTTGGCTAACGTAGTTAATTTTTTTAAAAATGCACAAAATGTTCTTTAAAAAAATAACAAAATTCAACTGTAAATTAAAATAAATAGACTTGAACGGTGAATAAAAATGAGTGGTGATTCCGCGATGATTCGCAACAAAGCATTGATAATTAACAATTTATTAGTTCTTTCAAAACAGCGTTGTATGATAACAGCGGCTTTGGGTGGGAAG
Organism: uncultured Pseudomonadota bacterium; assembly: GCA_903877065.1. Taxonomy (GTDB): domain Bacteria; phylum Pseudomonadota; class Gammaproteobacteria; order Methylococcales; family Methylomonadaceae; genus UBA10906. Next base: position 6,114 of record CAIRCR010000297.1, on the reverse strand, counting down.
GACACCATGCTAACGGCTATTGTCCACGTTAATAAAAAAACAGGTCAGGTTATTATTGACACTAGCCCGTCAAAAGTATTTAACGAAAAAATACTTATGACCAAAAATGTTGGATTTGCAGCGATATTTAACGGCGTTCAAGTCGCATTTTCAGGCTCTAAAATTGAGAAAACAAAACACGCTGGATATGATTCTTTCATAATGCCTTTGCCTGATTCGTTATATTGGTTCGATCGCCGTAATGCTTACCGTATAAAAACGCCTATTGTGAACCGTGCTGTTTGCAAAATAAGGCTTGTTGCGCCTGGTGAAGAGTCCTCATCAGAATACAAAATGAACTATGATCTTGCGCTTAAAAAAATAAAAGTTCGTATGCTTGAGCGTAAAGAAGAACACTTAGCTAATGAACAGAAAGCCTTTGAGAAGTTGCTAATTAGAATGACTCCAGAGGAACAAGAAAAAGCTAAATTAGAGCATGAAGAACAACGTGCAGAAGCACATAAAATGGAAATCGAAAATCCAAGTACAGACGGATTGGATGTTATCGAAATAAGTATGTTCGATTTGAGTATGACTGGCTTTGCAGCAATCAATATAGATTCAGAATTTTCATACTTTTTTCAAGAAGGTCTTAACTATGAAGATTGTGTTATTGTTATGCCCGAACACGGTGAGGTGACGATTTCTTCAGTGCAAGTGATGATGCAACGACTGTTTGAAACAGATGAAATAAAGCAAGATGACGATATCGAAGAATTTATAGGTCTTAAAATCACAGCCGCAACAGAAACGACAGAATCAATTATATTTCGGTATATTCAGTTGCTTGACCGAATAATGAAAAAAAAATGATGTACCGAGACTGTAAAAATTTCCGTGTAAACGCCAAATTGGGAGTTTGATTTTAAAGAACTTTCCAAAATGGTTACACGAAACTAATTACAAGATCCTTGTACCTGAAATGTGTTAACTTTTTTAAAACATAAAACGTCATTTTTAAAGAATGACAACAGCCAAACTTATTAAACTTACGAGGTGAATGTAAATGAGTGGTGATTCAGCAATGGTTCGCAACAAAGCATTGATAATTAACAATTTATCAGTGCTTGCAAAGGAGAGATGTATGATTAGTGCCGCTTTGGGCGGTAAAGACACGATCCTAACTTCTATCGTCAATGTCAATCAAAAAACGGGCAGAGTTATTTTTGACACCAGCCCATCGGCAGTATTAAACGCAAAAGTGCTTTCTACCAAAACGGTTAGATTCTCAGCCATATTCAATGGTGTTCAGGTTGCATTTTCAGGCTCGGATGTCGAAAAAACAAAACACGGTGGATATGATGCTTTCGTTATGGCAATGCCAGATTCGTTATATTGGTACGATAGACGCAATGCTTATCGCATAAAAACACCCATTATGAATCGAGCAATTTGTAAAATGAGGCTCACACCACCTGATGACGAGTTGAAAGAGGAATCCAAACCAGAATATAAAATCAACTATGCGACTGCTCTTAAAAAGATAAATGTACGAATGCTTGAACATATCGAAAAATTTTTGCTCGCTGAACAAAAAGCCTTTGACAGAGCATTTTTAAGACTGTCTCCAGAAGATAAGGAAGTCGCCAAAGAAGAACGCGAGGCACTTCTCGAAGAGCGGAAAATAAACCCGATTGTTCCAGATGAAGAGTCGCTAAATGTATTTGAAATGAGTATGTTCGATCTCAGTATGACGGGCTGCTCTGCAATCAATGTCGATTCAGAATTTTCATGTTTTTTACAACCAGGCACTAAATATGAAAATTGCGTTATTGTTATGCCCGATCATGGTGAAGTCGTGGTTTCTATGGAGGTTATGATGCAGCGAGTCATTGAAAGTGATGAGATAAAGCAAGACGACAGCATTGAAGAATTTATTGGTCTTAAATTTTACGACGCAACACAAACCGCAGAATCAATTATCTTTAGATACATTCAATTACTTGACCGTATAGCAAAAAAGAAAAATTAACCTGAATTGCTTTATCAAAATTTCAATAAAACCTTTACCTATTAAATCTAAAAATTATGGAACTTTACGAAACAGAAGAACAACAAGTCGAAGCCTTGCAAAAGTGGTGGAAAGACAATGGCACCGCAGTCCTGATTGGTTTAGGTATTGGTTTGGTGGCAATTTTTGGTTGGAATTCTTGGCTTGATTATAAAAAAGCCGAAACGAGTAAAGCCTCAGCGATTTATGATCAATTGTTGAAAGATGTCACTGAAAACAAAATCGAAGCCGTTGATACTGTTGCCAAACAACTCAAAACCGAGTTTAACGCTACCGAATACGCAAAATATAGCGTGTTATTACAAGCGAAAACGAAAATTGATGCGGGTGATTTAGCAAGCGCAAAAGAATTATTGCAAAATTTAGCAAGTCAACCGAGCGACCTCAGTCCATTAGCAAAATTACGTTTAGTCCGTTTGTTCTTGGCAACGGGCGAATATGAAAAAGGTTTGCAAATCATTAACGCTATTGATCCAAAAACTACCGCTGGTTTTTCGGATAATTACGACGAACTTGTTGGCGACTTATACCTTGCTTTAGATCGTATTGATGAAGCGCGTAGTGCTTACGAAAAAGCCTTACACAACGGCTATCAATCGCCGTTATTGCAATTCAAAATCGACGATTTAACCGCACCTGAAAAATTGGAAAGTACAAAATAATGCGTCGCACACTTTTATTATTTACCGCTTTATCACTCACCGCCTGTTCAACATTCGATACGGTGAAAGATTCTGTGTCAGGCATTTCCGATTATTTTTCTGGCGGCGAAGATAATGCGGATCCGCCTGCAATTTTGACTGAATTTGTTGCCGAAGTTCACGTTGAAAAATTATGGGACGCTTCAATTGGCGTAGGCACAAATGAACAAACGGTAAAACTCGCTCCTGTCGTTTACAATCAAAATATCATTACCGCTGACCGCGAAGGCTTGGTGCAAGCAAGGCATTTAGTCAAAGGCGATAAAATTTGGACAACTGAAACAGACTTGCGATTATCGGGCGGTGTGGGTTTAGGCACAGAAAGCGTTGTTTTAGGTTCAAGCAACGCTGAAGTTATTGCACTCAACAGCAGCACGGGCGAAAAATTGTGGCAAGTCAAAGTATCGAGCGAAGTTTTATCGATTCCAGTCATTGCAAAACACATTGTTATTATTCGTACCACAGACGGAACAATTACAGCGTTGAGTGAACAAACGGGCGCAAAATTATGGAGTTATGAACACACCGTTCCCGCGTTAAGTATTCGTGGCACTGGAACGCCTTTAATTGTTGGCGACAAAGTGATTACGGGTTACGACAATGGAAAATTGGTTGCACTTGATTTGCACAACGGTAAATTTGCGTGGGAAACCAGTATCGCCATTCCAAAAGGACGCTCTGAAGTTGAACGTTTGGTGGATTTGGACGTTGATCCGATTGAAGTTAACGATGTGGTTTATATAGCCAGTTATCGTGGTGGCGTGGCGGCAATTTCAGCTTCAGATGGCGACGTGATGTGGCGAAACGAAAGCATTTCATCGTATTCGGGTTTAAGTCACGATTTTCGTCATTTATATTTAAGCGATTCACACAGCCACGTTTGGCAAGTCGATCAACGTAGTGGTGGTGGATTGTGGCAACAAAAAGATTTACATCATCGTCGATTAACCGCGCCAATCACTTATCAAAATTACGTCGTCGTGGGCGATTTTGAAGGTTATGTTCATTGGCTCAGTAGCTCAGACGGACGACAACTCGGACACATTCAAATCAGCGACAGCCCAATTGAAGCAAAACCTGTTGTGGTTGACGACACCGTTTATATTTACGCTAAAGATGGAACGTTAGCCGCGTTAAAAGCAAAATAAATCCAAAATCAAGCAAAGGTTCAGGCTAAAATTTGCTTCGAGCCTTTGACATTGAACTCTCTCCTCCCTCCTATTCCAAATAAAAATTATGTTACCCGTTATCGCTTTAGTCGGTCGTCCAAACGTGGGCAAATCGACGTTATTTAATTTATTAACGCGCACTCGTGATGCGATTGTCGCCGATTTTTCTGGCTTAACGCGAGACCGTCAATATGGACGAGTTAAACACAAAGATATTCGCCCGTGTTTAGTTGTTGATACTGGCGGGATTGCCGACGATGCAGAAGGTATTGAACGCGTTGCACGTCAACAAGTGCAAATTGCCTTAGAAGAAGCAGATATTGTCTTTTTCATTGTGGATGGACGCGCTGGGTTGAGCGCGTCAGATAAAGTAATTGCTGGAACGTTACGCAAACTTCACAAACCCGTTATTTTAGTTACCAATAAAACCGATGGCGTAGATACGTTTGTCGCGATTGCTGATTTTTACAGCTTGGGCTTGGGTGATCCTGTAAAAATTGCTGCGTCACACGGAACAGGCGTTCCAGAATTATTGAGAATGACGGACTCATTATTACCACCAATTGTTGAAGAAGAAATCGAAGATAAAGACACGATTGCTATCGCCGTTGTCGGTCGCCCGAATGTAGGTAAATCGACGTTAGTTAATCGTTTACTTGGTGAAGAACGCGTCGTTGTGTTTAATGAAGCTGGTACAACACGCGACAGCATTTACATTCCATTTCAACGCAACGATATAAAATTTACGTTAATCGACACCGCTGGAATGCGTCGCCGTTCACGAATTGATGAAGTGATTGAAAAATTTAGTGTCTTGAAAGCCCTGCAAGCCGTTGAAAAAGCGAATGTTGTTATTTATCTCGTTGATGCACAAGAAGGCATCACTGACCAAGACGCGCATTTGTTAGGTTTGGTTTTAGAAGCGGGTAGGGCGTTAATTATTGGCTTGAATAAATGGGACGGCATTAGTACCGAACAAAAAAATACGATTAACCGCCAACTGGATATAAAACTATCCTTTGTCGAATTTGCTGAAAAACATCAAATTTCTGCATTGCACGGTAATGGTGTCGGTAAAATGTTTGATATGGTGAAAACGCTGTACGAAGCGGCAATGCTTGATATGTCTACGCCAAACTTGACACGAATGCTAAAAGAAGCGGTTGCCGCGCATCAGCCGCCAATGGTAAATGGACGACGTATTAAATTGAAATACGCACATCAAGGCGGAAGAAATCCGCCGATTGTTGTCGTTCATGGAGCGCAAACAGATGTTTTGCCAGAATCGTATAAACGCTATTTGATTAACTACTATCGCACCGCTATGAATTTGAGCGGCACACCGATTCGGATTGTTTTCAAATCGCCAGTGAATCCTTTTCATGGGTTGAAAACTAAAAAAACGGAATGGGAAGTAAAAAAGCGTGAACGCCTAACACGCCGCTCAAAAGCGAAAAGTCATTAAGTGATATGTAGGCGTTGTTTTGGTACAAAGCAATTTGGAAATAACGCCTTAAACTCTGTCTGGCAAGGCTTTACCCGAAAAATAAGCCGCTAAATTTGCTAACACTTTTTCGCCCATTGCGGTTCGTGTTTCGAGCGTTGCACTTCCCAAGTGCGGTAATAACGCGACATTTTCCAAATCCAGAAAACCATCGTGTATATTTGGTTCATTTTCATAAACATCTAACCCCGCCCCTGCAATTTGTTTGGCTTTTAGTGCGTCAATTAACGCCTGACTATCAACCACATCACCGCGAGCAGTATTGATTAGATGCGCGGTAGGCTTCATGAATTTTAACGTTTTAGCATTGATTAAATGTTTGGTGTTTGTACCCGCTGGACAATGTAGGGATATAAAATCAGCTTGCTGTAACACTTCTTCAACTGTATTGCAGCGTTTGGCGTTTAAGTCCTGCGTCACGTATTCATTTGCGGGACTGGGATTAAAATAAATAATGTTCATATCAAAACCGTGATGTGCTTTACGCGCCATCGCTTGCCCAATACGTCCAAATCCAATCAAACCAAGAGTCGCACCAGTCACGTTCGAACTTAGCATATTTGTTGGACACCAGCCCGTCCATTTTTTTGCACGCACTAAGCGATCACCTTCCGCGCCACGTCGTGCAGTCATCAATAACAATGTCATTGCAATATCGGCGGTGCTTTGTGTTAAAACATTAGGTGTGTT
>CAIRCR010000296.1 GCA_903877065.1 uncultured Pseudomonadota bacterium | reverse complement strand
TGACTAAAATCGAACGTATGAATTTGTAAATCACCTGTTGATAATACGTTCAGTAATTGCAGAACAACATTTTCAATAAAATTATTCGCAGTGTCTTCACTGTTGTTATCATCAAAAAGAACAACAAAACCACCCTTTTTGCTGTCGAGGCATATAGGTATTGATTGTTTTTTATCGATGCAATCACCGACATAAACACCCCAAGGAAAAGCATGGTTTAAATTTGGCATGATTTGAGTTTATTTTGAGCTTATGTGATGAATGAATTGAGTGAAATTGTACGCCGAATCTTATGTTTATAGACTTTTACTTCGGTGTTTCAACTATGTGAATTTATGATTTAACTATTTTCAGTAAGCCCTTTTACGATAATGTGTTGCTGGCTTATCGAAATAATCGCCTCCACAGAGTTGAAACACCTCCCCGTAACAAATCGTTTGGATTTCTCATGGTTGGGTTGATAAATTTTGAATTGCCTTGCAGACAAAGAATGCGTTCTTCAATTCACCAACCATTTTCACGATTGATTTAACCGATTACAACCGTGCCAGTAATTCCGATTTTTTACTGCTAAATTCACTGTCAGTTAAAATTCCGTTGTATTTTAAAGCCGCCAATTTTTCAATTGCACTGAAAATGTCAGTTTCTTGATTTGTGACGGTGCTGTTTTGCACAGCATTAGGCGTTTGTGTCTGAACGAAATTATTATCGTATGAAACAGACGTAGCTTGTGTTTGAATGGTTTTTTGTACAGGCACGTTATCAATAGAAATAATCGGCAACGTACTCACATCGATTAAGCCATATTGACTATTAAAACTAATCGAACCACCCACCGATTGTTGTTGTGAAAAGCCACCAATTTGATGATCTAACGTGTCGTAAAGGGTAACGTGTCCGTTCACTTCAATCGCTAAACGTCTAATGCTTGCAAAATAAGCGTAACGCACATTATTTTGTGCGCCAGTGCTGTTTGGAAATTGCAAGCCCGCTGGCCACCAATCTCCAGAACTCCCCGCAGGTGGAGGCACAAATAAACTCACTGCGCCAATCGTACCGTTATTGTTTTGCGATTGTTGGTTGTAGCCCATGGTGTTGTCTTGATGTTGATTGCCTTGCGACTGTGATTGAAAACTACCTGTTTGAATTAAATTAGGTTCGTTAACAATTAAATTGGCCAATTCTTGACATAAACCACCCACAGTGTTTTTTAAACCGTTGTTAAACATATCACCGAGCATAATCATGCCGCCCTGCATCCATTGCCCCGAACCACCAAACTCAGGATGATTAAATTGCGCCATTGAAGCGTTACCGTTAATAACCGATTGCAACATACTTAACACAGCATCAACGCTAAAATTGTAACGTTGCGCGATATTATTTATAAGTTGCTGTCCTTCAGATGTGAGTTGTTTCATGAACGTTATCTCGTTGATAGAAATTAAAAAAGAAGAACAAAGTGACTTTTATAATGCAAATTGCTGATCCAAAACGCAAAGCGCAGTCATATTGACTATACGCCTTACCGTTGCAGATTGCGTCAAAATATGCACAGGTTTTGAGCAACCCAGCAGAACAGGTCCTATTGAAATACCATGCCCAGCAGTGACTTTGAGCAAGTTGTACGAAATATTTGCGGCATCGATATTCGGTAAAACCAACAAGTTGGCACTTCCTTGTAAAGGTGTATTTGGCATTGCTTTTTTCAACATTTCAAAATCAAGTGCCATATCCGCGTGCATTTCACCGTCAATTTCCAAATCGGGTGCAATTTTTTGAATAATAGCCAAAGCAGTACGCATTTTTACAGCCGATTCGCTATTGCTTGCGCCAAAATTTGAGTGTGAAAGCAGTGCAACGCGTGGAATTAAACCAAATTGGCGAATACGTTCAACGGCAAGCAAGGTAATTTCCGCTAGTTGTTGAGCATTTGGATTTTCATTGATGTGAGAGTCCACAATCGCAATTTGACGTTCAGGTAAAATCAGTACATTCATCGACGCATAAACGCTCGTGTCCGCCCGTCTGCCCAGCACCGCATCAATGTATTGCAAGTGAAAATCTGTCGTACCAAACGTGCCGCAAATCATGCCGTCCGCGTCACCTTTATGCACCATAATTGCACCAATTAACGTATGTTGACGACGCATTTCCATTTTTGCACGTTGCTCACTGACACCGTTACGACGCGCAATCTGCAAATACGTTTGCCAATAATCAACATAACGCTCATCAGTTTCGGGATTAAAAACTTGAAAATCAATGTCAGGTCTAAGTCGCAAACCGAATTTTTTAATGTTTTGTTCCAAAACAAGTGGACGACCAATCAAAATCGGATTTGCCGTGCCTTCATCGACAATAATTTGTAACGCTCGCAAAATGCGCTCATCTTCGCCCTCTGCGAAAACAATACGTTTTTTAGTGAGCTGAATATGTTTAGTTGCTTGAAAAATCGGACGCATAAACGCGCCGCTATGATAAGAAAATTCTTGCAGATGACTAATGTAGGCACCCATATCTTGAATAGGGCGACTTGCCACACCTGAATCTTGAGCCGCTTGAGCAATCGCTGGTGCAATGCGTGTCATCAATCTTGGATCAAAAGGCATTGGAATTAAATAATCTGCGCCAAAAGACAAATCATTCACGCCATAACTTTTAGCGACATCGGATTGTTCGGCTTGAGCTAAATCGGCAATGGCGTGAACCGCCGCAATTTTCATCGCTAAATTGATGGTACTCGCGCCACAATCTAACGCTCCTCTAAAAATATACGGAAAACACAACACGTTATTAACTTGATTTGGATAATCGGAGCGTCCCGTTGCAATAATGGCATCGCTGCGAATTGCTTTGACTTCTTCAGGCATAATTTCTGGTGTTGGATTGGCGAGCGCAAAAATTAACGGACGTGCCGCCATACTTTTTACCATTTCAGGTTTTAAAACACCGCCAGCAGATAACCCTAAGAAAATATCAGAATCAACAATCACCTCAGCCAAGGTACGCGCATCGGTCACTTGTGCAAAACGCGCTTTATCAGGATCCATTAACTCAGTGCGACCTTGATAAACAACACCTGCAATATCGGTAACAAAAATGTTTTGTACTGGAAAACCCATGTCAACGAGCAACGTCAAACAGGCTAACGCCGCCGCACCAGCACCTGAAACTGTCAATTTACAGTGTTGCAAGTCTTTACCAACAATTTTCAGACCATTCAAAACCGCCGCCGCCACAATAATTGCTGTGCCGTGTTGATCGTCATGAAAAACGGGAATTTTCATGCGTTCACTGAGCTTGCGTTCAATGTAAAAACATTCGGGTGATTTAATGTCTTCTAAGTTAATGCCGCCGAAAGTGGGTTCTAATGCCGCGATAATGTCGCACAATTTATCGGGGTCAGATTCGGCAATTTCTAAATCGAAAACATCAATTCCTGCAAATTTTTTAAATAAAACAGACTTGCCTTCCATGACAGGTTTGGCGGCAAGAGGTCCGATATTTCCTAACCCTAAAACGGCTGTTCCGTTGGTAATCACAGCAACTAAATTGCCGCGAATTGTATATTTATAAGCATTGTTGGAATCGGCAACAATTTCTTCACAAGCCGCCGCAACGCCTGGTGAATACGCTAATGCTAAATCACGCTGATTCGATAAATGTTTGCTTGGAATAACGCTGATTTTTCCAGGGACAGGAAATTGATGATATTCAAGAGCCGCTTCACGAAGGGGACGATATTGTTTTTGATCAAAAGATGATGTCATGTCTATTTTTAGTCCAGTTGTTAATTATGTTGAGATAGTAAAACATATTTTTCAGCGTTGAGATGTTTTTCACTTTACGGCGACGATTATTGGTAATCGCCATATAACTTAGCAATAATAGTTACAATAAACAGT
>CAIRCR010000295.1 GCA_903877065.1 uncultured Pseudomonadota bacterium | reverse complement strand
TTAGTGTGGTTGCATTGGGATTTGAAAGGGTTGTTTGGGTTGAATCAGCCTTTTGATGTTACTCGCTAACTTCGAGAAGTAGCTTAACTTTTTTGTCCTGATTAGTGTTTACAGATCACCGAGAATTGAGAATTAAACGGCAAACACTTTATCGCCATGTTTCACCAAATGGTGATCTAAGAAAAGATGGAAAAATTACTCAAAATTCCTTAACGGGGTATTTACTCCGTTTCGTGTGTCGACCCGATATTCCAAATTCCCCGCCCACGACTAGCCAGAATTTCAAACTGGGTTTTCAAATCAAATTCCGCCAACTCTTTTAAGCGTTGGTGCTTGGTATCTGGCAAACGAAAACTTAATGCGCCCATGCTAACCTTTTATGCGTCTGAATATACTCATTTAAAAATTTCCGTAACACTTACAATGCTGTTTCAATGTAATTCGGTAATCAATTTCAGTGAAAGTTATTTTTTTGACTCTAAGATTTTCTTTAGCATTTCTTGCATTTCTGGAGAATCCATAGCGTCTTTTTTCTCTACAAACATTTGCGAAAACAACGAAGCATCTAATTTGTTATAAATGTAATGCCATTCGTCATTTTCTTTAATCATCACAGCAGGATTAAACAAATAAAATCCTGTTCTAATACGCTGGAATAATCGATAACCGCCTTTTTGCATTTCATTAGTAGATAAAATACTCGATAAATAAGATCGTTTTCGACGATGTTCAGGCAAAATGTTCACAGGAATATGTTCGATAGCGTCTAAGAAATCTTGTGTGGCAAAACCTTTAATTTGTCTGAAAAATTCTGGTCTGCGTATCCAATTTGAATCCCAAATTTCTTTTGAAAGTGTCGTTGGTTTAGTTTTATGAAAAATGGCAATCATCAAATTCACCATGAAAAATACTAATCTGTGATTATCTAATTTGACCAATTTGTCATCAAGTTTGAAGCTGATGCTGTCTGGAACGAGTAAATCATAAATTTCGGGCAATTTCTTTTTCGCATAATTGGCATCTTTTGCCGCTTGCCCTAATGCAATGTGATACGCTGTTAAACCATTTGAATCCACTGAATTTTTATCTGCGCCCATTTCACACAGAATTTTTATGATGTCGATATTCCCCATCCATGTTGCCGCAATTAAAGGCGTTTGGTTGAAAATGTTGCGGAATTCTAAGCCGTATAAATTAACCTGTTTGAGCAAATTATCAGACTTTCTGAATGTGTAGGGGGCATAATGTTTTTGTTTAAGAAAATCAATGCCATTTGTTGGATTTTTTGCAGGTTTGAAATTAAGATTATATTTAAGTACGTCCAAAATTCCCGAATCTGAATGCACCAATCCATATTCAAAAAACTTGAGTATTGCGTCTTTATTTTTCTTTTCCAAAATTAAACTGCGATATTCGTCGGCATTGATTTTTTCAGCCGTTAAAACTTCCCACGGAGGGGTTTTCTGTTTCAAAATCTCGCTACGAATTAAATCAGCCTGTTCCTGTTTTCCTTGTAATTCGAGTTTTCTCGCTTCCAATCGCCACGCATCTAAACTTGAATTTTGATTTGCCAACGCAACCGATTCTTGTGCGTCACGCAAATTGAGCAAATCCAAGAAGGTTTGTTTTGAATTACTTTCAATCCAGTACAAATTCTTAATAGCACGAGTTAAAGCCACATAAAGCGCGTTGATGTAAAACTTATAGACTTCGCCCGATTTGTCGGTTTTATCTTTACCGCGTGAATACTTCAAATCTTTTTCAATATCTGCTGAATTTACACCACTGGCGATTTCACGATAACGCGCTTCTTCTTGACTTAGAAAATTGTACAAAATGATGTTTTCATATTCCAAGCCTTTTGCTTCTTGAATCGTGAAAACTAGTGGTGTGTTGAAATGTACACGCGCTGCGTCCTTTTGCTCGTCACTCATCACGATGACTGCAAACAAGGTTGAGGTTTTGGTTTTTGAGTTCAGCTCTTGGAGAATTTTGGGATTGTCTTGCAGAAATAAGACTTCGCCGTTGTTATGTCCGTTGCTAGTAATCAGATAATGACTTTCTTTATCAATCGAACCAAAACGTAAATTTTTGATTTTTAAAATTCGATTTGCAATTTCTGTGAGTTGCGGTGCGTTGCGATAATTAGTGTTAAGGATGCGAATAAGTTGGTCAGATGTTTGTAAATCGTCTTGTTTGCAAAACAGACTTTTCACGTTTGACCATGAAAAAAAGTTTGGGTGAACAATCTGATTTGAATCGCCACACAAAATAAAATCATCCGAGCGACGCAGTGATTTCAAAATCAAGTACAGCTGAATGTTGGTTAAATCCTGCACTTCGTCCACGATGACAAAATCAAAACGCGGCGTTAAATGTTTCAGATGATCGTGACTGATAATGTTGCTGTCGTACAAATTATTTTCAGTTAAAAACGCGAGATATTTTTCAAACAAGCCATAAACCGTTTCACGTTCTTCTTGCAGAAAAATCGATTGTTTTACGCCTAAATTTAAATAATCTTCACGGCTCAAATAACTTTTATCAAAAATTGTCAATCCCGTCACTGGAAGAGTACACACCTCGTTCAACCAGTTTATAACGGCAACAGGCCGACTCTCC
>CAIRCR010000294.1 GCA_903877065.1 uncultured Pseudomonadota bacterium | reverse complement strand
TGCGAAAACCCGTACAGCTGATGGAAAAATTATAACGCTCAAGTTGTTCAAGTTATCCAATGTAAAAATTAGACGACATCTGAAAATGAAAGCTGCTGCAACGCCTTATGATTCGACTTACGCATCATACTTCACACAACGCGAAACCAGATTTAACTTTGTTTAAACTAGGTCACGAAAGTGGCTTTAAAAAGGCTTGAGCCGTGTGCGGGGAAACTTGCACGCACGGTTCTTAGAAGAGTCTTGGCTGGTAACAGTCACGACTTATTCAATAACTTACCCAAATATCGCCCTGATTTCCATCTAAGCCCTTTGATAGCTTGGATGCGCGAACATGGGTGAATGAATTTGTAACATGGTGTAACATGGATTATCTACACAGTGCGATTCGCTTTGTTACACCACAACAACTACATAGTGGCGAAGATGTCGCCATCTCGAAAAAACGTAAAGTAGTTTATCAGATGCCAAAACTTGCAAACCCATGTCGCTGGAGTGGTGATACGCGAAACTGGAATTGGATTCCAAAAGTCAGCCTTAATCCTGACAAATTTAAAGGCAGAAAATCTACCTAATTTTACAACAAAAAAACCACAACTACCTTGACATATCGCAACTTCAAAATCTTTTGAAAAGTAGCTTAACTTTTTTGTCGTAATTACTGTTCACGCATCACATTTTATACGAAGCGTTTCGAGCTTCACGAAATAACCGTATCTACAGAGTTCAAATACTTTCTAATCGAACTAAAGTTCTCTATCAACAAGTTCCACATACGCCATTGGTGCATTGTCACCTGTTCTAAAGCCACATTTCATAATTCGTACATAGCCGCCAGCTCTATTTTTATAACGTGGACCTAATTCGTTAAACAACTTAGTGACCATATCACGATCTCGTAATCGCGAAAACACTAATCGTCTTTTCGCTACGCTATCTTCTTTCGATAGCGTAATCAATGGTTCAGCGAAACCTCTAAGCTCTTTTGCTTTGGGTAGCGTAGTTTTAATCAACTCGTGTTTAAACAATGAGTTTGCCATATTACTGAAAAGCGCCTTACGATGGCTGCTGTTCATGTTCAGTTGTCTACCAGATTTACGATGTCTCATGTTAAGAATAACCTAAAATTTAATGTGATGTGGATTGACTATGTTCGGTGAGACTATCGGGAGGCCAATTTTCAAGACGCATTCCCAATGATAAACCTTTCAAGGCTAAAATGTCCTTAATTTCCGTTAGAGACTTTCTGCCTAGATTCGGTGTTTTTAATAATTCAACTTCTGTGCGTTGAATCAAATCGCCTATATAAAAAATGTTTTCAGCTTTCAAACAATTTGCTGAGCGTACAGTCAATTCCAAATCATCCACAGGACGCAACAACACAGGGTCAATAGACTCGTCTGGTGAGGAATACTCGACTCTAGGTTGCTCACTTACTTTTTCAAAATCAACGAATACCGAAAGCTGGTCGTGAATAATCGTGGCAGCAAGTTTAATTGTCTGTTCTGAATCAACAGTTCCATTTGTTTCCAGGTCAATAATCAACTTATCTAAATTAGTACGCTGCTCAACACGAGTGCTTTCAACCCGATAAGCTACACGGACGACAGGGCTAAAAGAAGCATCTAGATGTAATGTACCAACAGGAAAATTAAGAGTAGAATTCAATTTACGAATACTCGCAGGTTCATAACCACGCCCACGTCCAACCCTGATTTTCATATTCAACACGCCAACTTGAGTCAAGTTAGCAATTACTAAATTAGAATTTAAAATCTCAACAAACGAAGGTAAACTAATATCGCCTGCTATAACTGCCCCTAAGCCACTTTTTGAAAGTGTCAACTCAGCTTCGTCTCTACCATGAATTATTATCGCCAGCTTTTTCAAATTCAACAAAATGTCGATCACATCTTCATGAACGCCTTCTATTGTGGTGTATTCATGCAAAACACCGCTAATTTCTACGGACGTAACCGCACAACCTGGAATGGTTGATAAAAGCACACGTCTCAACGCGTTCCCCAGAGAATGTCCAAAGCCACGCTCTAAAGGCTCTATGATAATCCTTGAGTGATTTGGGGATTCACTTACAACCTCAACTAACTTAGGTTTAAGCAAATTAGGGATAGAACTAAGCATTTATATTCCTCGGAACTACAATTATTTGGAGTAAAGTTCCACAACAAGCTGTTCATTGATGTCAGTGCCTAAATCAACTCTATCGGGCAAATTACTAAACGTCCCCGTCATCTCTTTAGACGCAACATTAACCCAAACAGGAAAACCATATTGTTCCGTGACTGCGAGCGCATCGATAATTCGTTGCTGCTTTTTAGCTTTTTCTCTAATACTTAATACGTCACCTGGTAAAACTTGATATGACGGAACATTAATTAGCGAGCCATTCACTTGAATCGATTTGTGAGACACAAGTTGACGAGCCTCGGCACGAGTACAAGCAAACCCCATGCGATAAACTACGTTATCTAACCTAGATTCCAAAAGATTCAATAGATTTTCACCTGTTGCTCCTTTTTTCATATCTGCTGATTTATAATAGTTTCTGAATTGTTTTTCCAGCACACCGTAAATCCGGCGCAAACGCTGTTTAGCACGCAACTGTGTTGCGTAATCAGAATTTCTAGCTCTTTTTGTACCATGTTGACCTGGTCTTTGTTCCAATTTACATTTATTTTCCAAGGATTTTCCTCGGCTTTTTAAAAATAAATCAGTCCCTTCTCTGCGACTCAACTTACAAGTAGGTCCAGTGTATCTTGCCATGTTAGTACTCCAGTTTCTCTACACGCGGCGTTTTTTAGGTGGACGGCAACCGTTATGTGGAATTGGCGTCACATCAATAATATTGTTAATTTTAAAGCCCAAGTTATTCAAAGAGCGAACCGCAGATTCACGACCTGGCCCTGGCCCCTTAATTAACACATCGATATTTTTCATCCCATATTCCTGGGCAACTGCTCCCGCCTTTTCTGCTGCAACCTGTGCTGCAAAAGGCGTACTTTTACGCGACCCCCTAAATCCAGAGCCACCAGATGTTGCCCAAGAAAGGGCATTACCTTTTCTGTCGGTAATTGTGATAATTGTGTTATTGAAAGACGCATGAACGTGTGCCACACCATCTGCAACTTCTTTTTTAATGCGTTTTCTTGAACGATTTTGACTAGCCATTATTTCCGACTCTTAAAGTTGTGCTTATTTTTTAATTGGTTTACGAGGACCCTTGCGAGTGCGTGCATTTGTTCTAGTACGCTGTCCTCTTAATGGTAAGCCCCTGCGGTGCCTTATTCCGCGATAACAACCAAGATCCATTAAGCGCTTGATATTCATGGAAACTTCACGTCGAAGATCGCCTTCAACCGTTAACTTTGCAATCACGCTACGAATAGCTTCCAATTTATCTTCACTTAAATCTTTAATTTTTATCGAAGGTAATACACCGACTTCGCTACAAATTTCACCTGCAGTTTGACGACCAATGCCATAAATGGCGGTCAACGCAATAACAGCATGCTTATGGTCTGGTACATTTATCCCTGCGATACGTGCCATTTAAATACTCCACTGATTACAAATTCTAAGGTTAACTTAGTGATTATAACATATTGCAATAATTTATCAACAAAAATCACCCCTGGCGTTGTTTGTGTCTACCATCATCACAAATCACCCTTACAACACCATTTCTTTTTACAATTTTGCATTTTCTGCAAATTACTTTTACTGAAGCGCGAACTTTCATAGAATACCCAAAATCCTTAAATATAAATAAACATACTAAACCATCACTTTTTCAGGTTAGCTTTTTTCATTAGACCATCATACTGCTGCGACATGATATGAGTCTGCATCTGTGAAATAAAATCCATCACAACAACAACTATAATTAACAAAGATGTCCCCCCAAAATAAAATGGAACATTCCAATAAACAATTAAAAATTCAGGCAACAAACAAACAAGCGTAATGTAAAATGCACCAATTAACGTCAAACGCGTCATAACCTTATCAATATATACGCTTGTCTGAACTCCTGGTCGAATACCAGGTAAAAATGCTCCTGATTTTTTCAAGTTTTCAGCCGTTTCTTTAGAATTGAATACTAAGGCTGTATAAAAAAAGCAAAAAAACACAATTGCAGCAGCGTAAAAAATGACATAAACGGGCTGACCTGGAGAAAGCAATGTAGCAATATCCTGTAACCAGCCAAACCCATCTGTTTTACCAAACCAGCTTGCAATTGTTGCTGGAAAAAGAATAATACTCGACGCAAAAATTGGTGGTATAACACCTGCCATGTTTAGCTTCAACGGCAAAAAACTACTTTGACCAGCGTACAATTTTCGACCTTGCTGTCTTTTAGGGTAGTTGATAACAATACGACGCTGACCACGCTCTACAAATACTACCAACATGGTCACTGAAATCGAAATCAAAAATAGCAAAACAATAAATGCGCTACTCATTTCCCCTGTACGAACAAGCTCGAACGTACCACCTATAGCTTTAGGTAAGCCTGAAACAATACCAGCAAAAATAATCATTGAAATACCATTGCCGACTCCTCGCTCAGTAACTTGCTCGCCTAACCACATAAGAAAGATAGTTCCTGTAACTAATGTAATTGCTGTTATCGCAACAAAACTAAACCCTGGATTTAATACAACAGATACACCTCCAGCTGTTTGATTTTGTAATGCCAAAGAAATACCAATCGCCTGAAAAGTGGCTAAAACGACCGTGCCATAACGAGTAAATTGCGCTATCTTACGTCGCCCAATCTCCCCATCTTTTTTCATTTGCTCCATTGAGGGAATAACAACAGTCATTAACTGCATAATGATAGAAGCCGAAATGTAAGGCATAATACCCAACGCAAACAAACTCAACCGCATCAAAGCTCCACCTGAAAACATATTAAACATATCCAAAATGGAACCGCTCTGTTGTGCAAACATAGCTGCTAACGCATTAGGATCAATTCCAGGAACAGGAATATGTGCGCCAACACGGTAAACAATTAAAGCACCTAAAACAAAAAGCAAACGTGCTTTTAGCTCTGAGAAATCCCCCGTTTTACTTGATATTTGCGCTCTTGGTACACTCACCTTATGCCTCGACTTTGCCACCAGCAGCTTCAATAGAATCTTTCGCACCTACTGTTACCTTTACACCTTTCACAGTGACAGCCTTCGTCAATGAGCCTGATTTTATAATACGTGCAACTTTCGTAAAAATTGGAACAATATTCGCGTCAATCAACACTTTTAAATCTATGATATCGACTGCTAATCCATTCAATTCACACAAACGAACTTCAGATGAAAATTTCGCTTTGTGCGAAGTAAAGCCAATTTTTGGTAATCGGCGTTGCAAAGGCATTTGACCACCTTCAAAACCAACCTTATGGAAACCACCGCTACGTGCTTTTTGACCTTTATGACCACGACCACAAGTTTTACCCATGGTGCAACCAATACCACGACCTACGCGGCGTGATTTTTTACGTGCGCCGTCAGCAGCTTTAATTGTATTTAAAAACATTTAAATCTCCTCGACCTTAAGCATATAAGACACTTTATTTATCATGCCTCTATTTTCTGGTGTGTTTAACACTTCAACAGTTTGATTGATTTTACGTAATCCCAAACCTTTCAAGCATGCTCTGTGATTAGGTAATCGTCCGAAGCGACTTTTTGTCATTGTTAGACTTAGTTTGCTGTTCATTTTATGCCCCCCCACTGATTTTATCAACCGATAAACCACGCTTTGCAGCAATTTGGTGTGCATTATGCATTCCAGTCAAGCCGTTAATCGTCGCACGAACCACGTTAATTGGATTATTTGTGCCTATACATTTTGCTAACACATTATGTACACCAACAACTTCAAAAACAGCCCGCATAGCACCACCAGCGATAATGCCAGTACCTTCTGATGCTGGCTGCATATAAACTTTTGCAGCACCAGTTGTATTAGTAATTGCGTATTGAAGCGTGTCACCTTTAAGTTCCACCTTACGCATATTTTTGCGTGCTTGTTCTAACGACTTTTGAATAGCAATAGGCACTTCACGCGCTTTACTAACGCCGTAACCAACACGACCTTCACCATCACCGACAACAGTCAACGCGGTAAAACCAAAAACGCGACCACCTTTGACAACCTTGGCAACTCGTCTAACGTTAACCAATTTTTCTTGCAAGCCGTCTGCGCTACCTTGTTGAGTAGGTGCTGTAGCCATTGTAATCTCCTAAAATTTCAAGCCAGCTTCACGAGCAGCATCAGCCAATGCTTTAACTCGACCGTGATATTTAAATCCTGAACGATCAAATGCAACTTCAGTAACACCCGCAGCAAGAGCTTTTTCCGCGATACGCTTACCTACAGCAACTGCCGCCGCAATATTACTGGTTCCTTTTAAATCAGCTTTTAACTCTGCCTGATTTGTAGATGCACTTGCTAAAGTGACTGTTCCATCACCACTGATAATTTGAGCATAAATATGTTGCGATGTCTTATGAATCGACAACCTAGTAGCATTCAATTTTTTAATCTGACTACGCAATTTTAATGCGCGTTTCATACGAGTTTGTTTCTTATCCATAACGCTACCTTATTTTTTCTTGGCTTCTTTTCTTGCGACATTTTCGTCGGAATAGCGCACGCCTTTACCCTTATACGGTTCAGGTGGGCGATAGGCACGAATTTTCGCGGCAACTTGTCCAACAAGTTGCTTGTCACTGCCTTTGAGAACAATCTCGGTTTGAGTAGGTGTTTCTACAGAAACACCAGCGGGAACTTCAAAGTCAACTGGATGCGAAAAACCTAGCGACAAACTAAGAATATTTTCTTTTGCTTGCGCTCTGTAACCTACTCCCACTAGCGTTAATTTCTTCTCAAAACCAGTCGATACGCCAATGACCATGTTATTTACAATAGCTCTCGCTGTACCAGCCTGAGCAGTTGCACCTTTGTCATCTTTATCCCATTGCATGGAAATGACACCATCCGCGATTTCTATACCTACTGAGTGGTTAAAATTAAATGATAACTGACCATTACTACCCTTCACGGTCAAATGACTATCATTGATTTTAACATCTACACCACTTGGAATAATAACTGGAGCTTTAGCAATTCTTGACATAACTACGCCTCTGTTAGCAAACGGTGCAAATAACTTCGCCGCCGTGTCCAATGGCACGAGCAGCTCTATCAGTCATCACACCATTTGAAGTTGATACTATAGCGACACCCAATCCACCGAGAACTTTAGGCAATTCGTCTTTCGATTTATAAATCCGTAGACCAGGTCTACTTACTCGTTTAATGTTTTCAATTACAGGTAAGCCTTTGTAATACTTTAACTCAACGGTCATCTCTGTATGAGACCCTGTGGTTTGAGTGCTAAAGTCTGTAATGTAACCTTCTTCTTTAAGTACTTTTGCAATAGATACTTTAAGTTTAGACGAAGGTTGTTTTATAAATTTTTTACCAGCAGACTGACCGTTTCTAATGCGTGTCAGCATATCCGCTACTGGATCTGTCATACTCATCGCTTAATTCTCCAAAATTGATTCACCAGAAGTTACCAGCTTGCCTTAACAACACCAGGCACATCACCACGCATTGTTGCTTCTCGTAACTTATTACGACTCAAACCAAACTTGCGATAGTAACCATGTGGACGCCCCGTCAAATTACAACGATTACGCACTCGCGATATACTGGAATCTCTAGGTAATTTTTGAAGCTGCAGCTGAGCAGATTCTCTATCTTCAAAAGTAGTGTTGGGATCTCGAACAATCTCTTTCAAAGACTTACGCTTAACATCGTATTTTTTAACTAATTGTTTGCGTTTTTCTTCACGCGCAATCATCGATTTTTTTGCCATAATCAATCACCCCCTTACTGTTTAAATGGAAAATTAAACAACTTTAACAACGCCAAACCTTCTTCGTTAGTTTGTGCTGTCGTCGTGATGGTGATGTCCATACCGCGCAACGTGTCTATTTTGTCGTAATCAATTTCAGGAAAAATAATCTGCTCTTTCACCCCCATTGAATAATTGCCGCGTCCGTCAAAACTCTTTGGATTTAAACCTCTAAAATCACGAACTCGTGGAATAGAAATACTAATCAAACGATCTAAAAATTCGTACATTTTGTCACTACGCAATGTCACTTTACAGCCAATAGGCATATCATCACGAATTTTAAAACCAGCAATTGATTTTCTTGCTAAAGTAATCACAGGCTTTTGACCTGCAATTTTTTCCATATCGCTCACTGCAAACTGCAATACTTTTTTATCTGCAACTGCACCACTAACACCCATATTAAGAGTTATTTTGGTAATGCGTGGTGCTTGCATTGTAGATTTGTAACCAAACTGCTCAATTAAAGCAGGACGAACAAATTCTTTATATACCGATTCTAATCTAGCCATGATTCACCTTAAACATCGACAATTTCGTTGGTTGATTTGAAATACCGGACTTTCTTGCCATCATCTAAGAATCTAAAGCCTACCCGATCCGCTTTTTTTGTTACAGGATTTAATAATCCTACATTGGAAATTTCAATCGGCATATCCTTCGATACAAAACCACCTTGAACACCTGCATTTGGATTTGATTTTTGGCTTTTTCTAACCTGATTGATACCTTCAACAAGAATTTTGTTATTTTTTAGGACTTGTACTACTCGACCGCTTTTACCCCTGTCTTTACCTATACGGATAACAACTTCGTCACCTTTCTTAATTTTTTGCATGATTTCGTCCTCGTCCTTATAACACTTCAGGTGCTAATGAGATAATTTTCATAAATTTCTCACCTCTAAGTTCACGAGTGACTGGACCAAAAATCCGTGTACCTAAAGGCTGCAAGTTATTATTTAAAATAACTGCTGCATTGCCGTCGAAACGAATAACTGAGCCATCAGAACGGCGAACACCTTTACGCGTACGAACAACTAAGGCATTGTAAACATCGCCTTTTTTGACTCTACCTCGCGGAATCGCGTCCTTCACACTGACTTTGATAATATCCCCAATACCAGCATAACGCCTGTGCGAACCACCTAGTACTTTGATACACATGACCTTTTTTGCTCCGCTATTATCAGCGACATCAAGGTTAGTTTGCATCTGAATCATGATTTATTCCTAAAATATAAATTTAAGCGTTTAACTGATTATTTATTGATACTTTCTAATACTTGTACCAATTTAAACGTTTTGTGTTTGGACATTGGACGACAAGATGTAATTGCCACTACATCGCCTTCTTGACAAGAATTATTCTCATCGTGTGCCATCATTTTTGTTGAGCGTTTTATATACTTCCCATAAACAGGATGCTTTACCACTCGCTCAACCAAAACAGTAATTGTTTTGTCCATCTTATTACTAACGACACGCCCCGTAATGGTTCGTAATTTAGTTGTATCTTCGCTCATGCTACGCTCTCGCCATCTTTTCGTTTAACACAGTTTGAACGCGAGCCACGTCACGTCGTACTTTTTTTACTTGCGATGTATTGGACAGTTGACCAGTACCTTTTTGCATTTGTAGTGTAAAACGATCTTTTGCCAACTCAATTAACAGAGTTGATAAATCTTCGTGTGATTTTTGACGCAATTCACTTGCTTTCATTACATTATCGTCCGTACAGTGAATAGTGTTTTCAAAGGTAACTTAGCGGAAGCTAATGTAAATGCCTCACGGGCTAACTCTTCGGAAACGCCTTGAATTTCGTATAACATCGTTCCAGGTCGAACTTGAGCAACCCAATATTCCACATTACCTTTACCTTTACCCATACGAACCGCTAAAGGTTTTTCGGTAATAGGCTTATCAGGGAACACGCGAATCCAAATTTTTCCACCACGTTTAACGTGACGTGAAATGGTACGACGTGCTGATTCGATTTGCCGAGCTGTTAAACGCCCGCGACTAACTGATTTAAGACCAAACTCACCAAAGCTAACGGATGAACCACGAACGGCAATACCGTTATTTTTACCTTTGTGCTGTTTACGAAATTTTGTTCTTTTAGGTTGAAGC
Organism: uncultured Pseudomonadota bacterium; assembly: GCA_903877065.1. GTDB lineage: Bacteria > Pseudomonadota > Gammaproteobacteria > Methylococcales > Methylomonadaceae > UBA10906. The sequence continues at coordinate 1,425 of CAIRCR010000294.1, read as the reverse complement.
ATTTCTTTTTCCCTTCAACTATTTTTTAGATTCAGAATTGATAGATGCTTTATGAGCATCTATATCAAACACTTCGCCTTTGAATATCCACACCTTAATGCCGATAATTCCATAAGTCGTGTGAGCCTCTGCCGTTGCGTAATCAATATCTGCACGTAAAGTATGCAAAGGAACTCGTCCTTCTCTATACCATTCGCTACGGGCAATTTCTGCACCGTTCAATCGTCCACCAACGTTAATTTTTATGCCTTCGGCACCCAAACGCATAGTGTTCGTTACTGCTCGTTTCATTGCACGGCGGTACATGATACGTTTTTCTAGCTGTTGTGCAACACCTTCTGCAACTAAGTACGCATCGAGTTCAGGTTTTCTAATTTCCTCGACATTAAGCTGAACAGGTACGCCAATCATTTTTGCAATTTCTTGCTTTAAAACTTCAATGTCCTCGCCTTTTTTGCCAATCACAATACCAGGACGTGCCGTGAAAATCGTAATTTGTGCATTGTTTGCAGGTCGATTGATTTGAATTCGACTTACAGAGGCGTGAGCTAATTTTTTTCTTAAAAACTCTCTGACTTTTAAATCTTGGTGTAAAAAGGTGGAATAATCTTTGCTACTTGCGTACCAGCGTGAATTCCAGTCTTTAACGATACCAAGTCGTATACCAGTTGGATGTACTTTTTGTCCCATGTTTATTATCCCCTACTCGCTTTCTGCAACTTTAATAGTGATATGGCAGGTTCTTTTAAGGATATGGTTTGCACGACCTTTAGCTCTTGCCTTAAACCTTTTCAATGTCGCAGCTTCGTTAACGAAAACCGTTGACACTTTCAATTCATCAATATCGGCACTTTCGTTATGCTCTGCATTAGCGATTGCTGACTCTAAAACTTTTTTTACAATAAATGCGGCTTTTTTTGGACTGAACTTTAGAATGTTCAATGCTTTCTCAACTGGCAACCCACGAATTTGATCGCAAACTAACCGAGCTTTTTGAGCAGATAAAGGCGCATTACTTAATTTTGCTGAAACTTCCATCATTCGTCCTACTTAGATTTTTTGTCAGCCACATGACCTTTATAGGTACGGGTTGGAGCAAATTCGCCTAATTTATGACCCACCATGTTCTCTGTAACAAGAACGGGGATGTGTAACTTGCCATTATGCACTGCAATGGTCAAGCCCAACATATCAGGAATAATCATTGATCGTCTTGACCATGTTTTAATCGGTTTCCTACTACTGCTTTTTACGGCATCTTCCACTTTTTTAAAGAGATGATGATCAATAAAAGGACCTTTTTTAATTGAACGCGGCACGCTAATTCCTCTCTATTTCTGCTTACGACGTCTGATAATCATATTATCAGTACGTTTGTTTTTTCTTGTTTTATAGCCTTTAGTCGGCATACCCCAAGGTGATACG